>JBBDNH010000216.1:0-3395 GCA_040877745.1 Dehalococcoidia bacterium | reverse complement strand
CGGCGCCGAGCGCGGCGCAGATGCCCGGCGAAGCTCAGGCGCCGGGCGGCGCCGGCAGACTGGCCGACGGTGAGCGCGCCGCTGCCGTCCCAGACTGGATTGAACTGCGCTTCGTCCGAGACCAGCGATCGAGCGACACCCGATGCGATGTCGAGGACCTGCGTCGAGTACGCCGCGCCTCCGCTCGCTGACTCAGCGAGGAAGGCCAGGCTCGCGCCGTCGGCGGAGAGGTGCCAGTCGCGCGCGAAGCCGTCGCTCAGGCGCGCGACCCGCTCCGGTGCGCCGCCCGAGGCGGACACACGCATGAGATCGCTTCCGCTCTCGGAGAGGCGCGCGTAGTAGAGCGACTGACCGTCGGGCGAGAAGTCGATCGCGTAGAGGCCGCCCGTAGCCGAGGCGAGGCTCGTGACGCTCCCCCTCAGGTCGACGCGCAGCAGCTCGGCGCCCGCGGTCGCCTCGCCTTCGCCGCTGCGGCGCGCGACGACGGCATCGCTGGTTCGCGACCAGACGGGGGTCGCCAGTAGGTCGACAGCCTGAGCGAGCCGCGTCGTCGCGCCGCTGCCGGTCTCGAGCACCCAGAGCTCGGCGCCGTAGCCGGTCGCGCCGTTGGAGAGCACGGTGTACGCGACGCGAGCGCCGTCCGGCGAGAGGCTGGGCGTGATACCGAAGCCGGGAGCGTGTTCGACGGTAGCGAGGAAGACGCGGCCGGCCGGTTCGTTCGGGTCGGCGGCCCAGATCGTATCGGCGCGTTCGCCGAACTCGCTGTAGACGATGAGGTCGCCGGCGCGCTCCTGAAGATCGGCGAGGGCGGCGGAAGGGGCGGGTTGGTCGCTCGCCTGGCTCTGGACGACCAGGCCGAGCGAGAAGCCGATGGCGCCCAGCGCCAACGCCGCGGCCAGAACGCGGATCGCGCCGGACGCGCGCAACTGGAAAAGCGAGAAGGCGGCCTGAACGGCTCGCCTAGAACGAGTGCGGGGGAGGTTCATCGGCACGGCCCTGCGTTCCGCTTGCGAGCGCCGGCGCCCCGTCGTCACCGGCCCTCTCCCTGCCTCACTCGGCAGCCGCACCTCAGGCTCCGGCTCCTCAGCCCACCCGCGAGTGGACTCGGTCCAGGGCAACGTCTGCTGTTTGCCGCTAGGCAATGTAGGGTATCAAGGTGCGCGCGCGCGCGTCAACTTGACAGAACGAAGCCGACTTCGCGGCTCATCGTGCTAGAATCGCCTCGGAGCGCATACGAATGGCCCGCTACGTCCTCGCCCTGGACCAGGGCACGTCCAGCTCTCGCGCCGCCCTCTTCGACGAGGAGGGCTCGCCCGTCGCGACCGAGCAGCGTGAGTTCCCCCAGATATACCCGCAGGCGGGCTGGGTGGAGCACGACCCGGAGGCGATCTGGTCGTCCCAGCTCGAATCGGCCCAGGCGGTCCTCGAGAGCTCGGGCATCGGGCCGGAGCGAGTCGCCGCGATCGGGATCACGAACCAGCGCGAGACTACGATCGTATGGGAGCGCGCGAGCGGACGCCCGATTGCGAACGCGGTGGTCTGGCAGTGCCGTCGCACGGCGGACCAGTGCGAACAGCTGCGCCGCGAGGGGCTGGAGCCGCTCATCCGCGAGCGCACCGGCCTCGTCATCGATGCCTACTTCTCCGCGACGAAGCTGCGCTGGCTGCTGGACCACGCGCCGGACGCGCAGCGGCGCGCCGAAGCGGGCGAGCTGGCGTTCGGCACGGTCGATAGCTGGCTCATCTACCGGCTCACAGGCGGCCGCGTCCACGCGACGGACGCGACGAACGCATCGCGAACGATGCTCTTCAACCTGCGCGATGGTCGCTGGGACGAAGAGCTGCTAAGCCGCTTCGATATTCCCGCCTCGATGCTGCCGGAGGTCGTCGATTCCAGCGGCGTGCTCGGTGAGAGCGAGGCATCGCTGCTGGGCGCCGCGCTGCCGATCGCCGGCGTCGCGGGCGACCAGCAGGCGGCCCTCTTCGGCCAGGCGTGCTTCCATGAAGGCAACGCGAAGAACACCTACGGCACGGGCTCGTTCCTGCTCATGCACACCGGCGACGTCGCGCCGCACTCCGAGCGCCTGCTGGCGACCGTCGCGTCGCGCATCGATGGCCGGCTGCAGTACGCGCTGGAGGGGAGCATCTTCGTTACCGGCGCGGCCGTCCAGTGGCTGCGCGACGGCCTCGGCCTGATCGAACGCGCGGAGGATGTGGAGGCCCTCGCCAACGAGGTCAATTCGACGGACGGCGTGTACCTGGTACCGGCCTTCGTCGGGCTCGGCGCGCCGCACTGGGACCCGTACGCGCGCGGCGCGATCTTCGGCATCACGCGCGGCACCACGCGGGCGCACCTCGCCCGCGCGACGCTGGAATCGATCGCGTTCCAAACGCGCGACGTGCTGGAGGCCATGGAGGCTGAGACCGGCGTGCGCCTCGACGCGCTACGCGCGGACGGCGGTGCATCGCGGAACAACCTGCTGATGCAGATCCAGGCCGACCTGCTGGGCCGGCCTGTCGTGCGCTCGGCGGTGCCGGAGACGACCGCGCAGGGCGCGGCGTACCTCGCCGGCCTGGGTGTCGGCGTCTGGTCAAAGCTGGACGACATCGCGCGGCGCTGGCGCTCCGATCGGACGTTCGAGCCCGCCATGGACGCCGACCGGCGCGACGCCGCGTACGCGGGCTGGCTTCGAGCGGTTGAGCGCGTGAAGGGCTGGGAGGCCGAGTAACGATATGGAGCGACTGAAGGACAAGGTGGCGATCATCACCGGCGGCGCGCACGGCATCGGCCGGGCGTTCTGCAGCGGGCTGGCCCGCGAAGGCGCGAAGGTCGTCGTTGCGGACGTCAACGAGGAGCTGGCGAACGAGGTCGTCGCGGAGCTAACCTCGGCCGGCCACGACGCTGTTGTCTGCATCGTCGACGTCACGAGTGAGGAATCGACGCGTGCGATGGCGCAGCAGGCCATCGAGCGCTTCGGAGGCATCGACATCCTGGTGACCTGCGCTGCGATCTACGCTGGGTTGGAGCGCAAGCCGTTTCTGGAGATGGACGCCGCCGAATGGAACAAGGTGCTGGACGTCAACCTGAACGGAGTGGCGCTCTCGATCCGGGCCGTGCTGCCCACCATGAAGGAGCAGGGATCGGGCGTGGTGATCACCATGGGCTCGGTGAACACGTTCCTTGCGCCTGAGGGCCGCGCGCACTACAGCGCAGGCAAGGCGGCGCTGGAGAACCTGACGAAGACGCTTGCGCGCGAGATGGGCCCGTTCGGGATCCGGGTGAACGCCCTCAGTCCGGGGCTGGTGCGGCACACGGGAACGATCGTACCGGACGAGCGTTACGACCGCATGGCGCAGGAGCGCGCGCTCCGCCGCGACCTGGCGCCCGAGGACCTG
>JBBDNH010000215.1:0-3397 GCA_040877745.1 Dehalococcoidia bacterium | reverse complement strand
GCAACGTCCGACGCCCGTTTGCACTTCGTCGAACACCAGCAGGATGTTCTGCTCGTCGCACCAGCGACGGACCGCCGGCAGGTAGTCGTCGTCGGGGACGTTGACGCCGCCTTCGCCCTGAATCGGCTCGAGCATGATCGCGCACGTCTTGTCGGTCGTCGCCCGTTTGATCGCTTCGATGTCGTTGAACGGCACGTGGACGAAGCCGGCCGGCAGCGGCGCGAACGGCTCGCTGTAGCGCGGCGTGCCGCCCGCCGTGACCGTCGCGATCGTGCGACCGTGGAAGCTGTCGTCCGTGCAGATCACCTCGAACGCGCCTTGGGCTGAGCCTGCCGAAGGCTTGCGCTCGTGGCCCCACTTGCGCACGAGCTTGAGCGCGGCCTCGTTCGCCTCCGCGCCGCTGTTGTTGAAGTAGACGCGGTCGAAGCACGAGTGCTCGATCAGCAGCTCGGCGAGCTGGAGTTGCGGCACCGAGTACACCGCGTTCGAGACGTGGATCAGCGTCCTCGCCTGGTCCGCGATCGCGTCGGCGACGACGGGATGGCAGTGGCCGAGGCTGACCGTGGCCGGCCCGGCAAAGAAGTCCAGGTAGGCCTTGCCGTCCTCGTCCCACAGCCGCGAGCCCTCGCCCCGGACGACAACGACCGGCAGCCGCTTGCCCGTGGTCATGAACACGCGCGATTCGACCTCGCGCCAATCCGTCATGGCGGCAGGATAGCACGGTGGTCAACGGATAAGGAACGGAGAGGCGTTGTCATTCCGAGCGCAGCGAGGAATCTGGCGCTCCGCGAGAGCAAGAGTCCTCCGTTCCGGGGCGCGCTGGCCCTCCCAGGGGCGACAGGCCCTTCGTCCTTCCCAGAAGGACTCAGGGTGACAAGGCCCATGACCCCTGACCCATGACCCTGGGGTAGGTTGGGCGGCGGGGTCAGATCACCCCGCTGGGCAGGCCTTGGAGCACGCGCAGGACGCAGATCTCGCCGAAGTGCGCGTGGCCGTGCGTCAGGCACACCTGCCCGAGCGCCTGCCGCACCGGGATTTCCCCGAACGGCCGCACGGTGAGCACGCGATCGAGGTCGTCCTCGCTGAGCGACGCGACGTACGCGTCGGTCGCCGCCCAGACCGCCTGCTGGTAGGGCATCCACTCGTCGATGGGCGGCAGGCGCAGCGCCTGCGCGTCGTCCGTCGTCATGCCGGTGCCCTGCGCGACCTTATCGAGGCCGAACTTCTCGTGGTAGTTGTTCTGGAGCCAGACCGGCGGCTTGCGGTCCTGCAGCACGAAGTGGACGATGTTGTCCTCGGTGCGGACGTAGTGCCAGAGCGTGCCGGCGATGTGGTTCGCGGCGGTGTTGGGCGGCAGCCAGTGCATCTGCTCCGGCGTCAGGTCCTTGACGACGCTATCGATCATGCCGTGCTGGCTCTTGAGCGCCTGGCGCAGGAACTCGGCGATCGTAGTCATGAGAAAACCTTTCTATTGGCCACAGATGGACACAGATGGCCACAGAGTAGCAGACGCGGCGGGAACCACCGAACCTCAGAGCCACGGACCCGGCGGGGTTGGCCGGCCAAAGATCATGCCGCCGACTTTAGTCGGCGGTCGAAATCAGACCGAATCGTATTAGCCACAGATGCGCACAGATTAGCACAGCGTTGTAGGGGCGGGCCGCCGCCCGCCCAGGGCGACCGATTGGTCGCCCCTACACGTGGTGGGGCCGCTACCCCTGTCCCCGCAGCTCTTCCACCAGCTCCGCGGCCACGTCGTAGCGGTTGAACGCCGGGATCAGGTAGACGCCCTGGACGCCGCCGCGCGCAGCGGCGATCGTCTCCCGCGCGATGGCCTGGCCCTCGGCGAGGCCGTTCTCGCCCGCCTCGCGCATGCGCTCGCGAACGGCCTCCGGCACCACCACGCCGGGCAGCTCGTTGTGAATGAACTCCGCGTGGCGCTCGCTGTGGAGCGGCAGCACGCCCATCAGCACCGGTACCTTGAATCGTGCGGCCTTCTCCAGAAAGCGCTCCAGCGCCTCGATGTCGTAGACCGCCTGCGTCTGCACGAAGTCCGCGCCGGCTTCGACCTTCCGTCGCAGCAGCTTGATCTCGGCTTCGAGCGAGGGCGCGGTCGGATTCGCGGCCGCGCCGACGAAGAACGACGTCGGCTGGGTCATCGCGTTGCCCGCCCAGTCGAGGCCCTCGTTCAGCCCCTTCAGCAGCCGCATCAGCCCCACGGGCGTCACGTCCCACACCCCGACGGCCCTCGTGTAGCCGGTGCCGGTCGGCGCGTCGCCGCGCAGGCAGAGCATGTTGCGCAGGCCGAGCACGTGCGCGCCGATCAGATCGCCTTGGAGCGCCATCACGTTCCGGTCGCGCGTCGTCACGTGGACGATCGTCTCCAGCCCGAGCTGCTGGTGGAAGAGCACGGCCATGAAGAGCGCGCTCATGCGCACCTGCGCGAGCGGACTGTCGCCAACGTTGATCGCGTCGATGCCCGCGACGCGCAGCCGCGCGGCGCCGCGCAGCGCGCGTTTCGGGTTGAGGCCTCGTGGCGGGTTGATCTCCGCCGTGACGACGAACCGGCCCGCGGCCAGCTTCTCGCGCAGGGTCGCGTCCTCGGGGCTGGCCTCCAGCTCCTCGAACGCGTCCGTGACGTCGATGGCCGGCGGCGCAGGCGCTGCTTCGGGCGCTTCCGGGGTCGCGGCGCCGCGCAGGGCGTCGCGCATGGCGGCGATGTGCTCCGGCGTCGTGCCGCAGCACCCGCCGATCACGACGCAGCCCGCCGCGACGAGCCTGGGCGTGTATTCGGCGAAGACGCGCGGCGCGAGCGGGTACGAGACCTCGCGCTCGACGACGCGCGGATGGCCGGCGTTCGGTTGCACGGAGAGCTTCACCTTCGAGGCCTGCGCCATCTCCTCGATCACGTCGAGCGCGGCCTGCGGCCCAGGAAGGCAGTTCACCCCCACGACGTCCGCGCCCGCGTTGCGCAGCTCCCGCGCGACGAGCGCAGGCTCTTCGCCCGTCCAGGTGCGGCCGTCGCGCTGGAACGTGAGCTGCGCGATGAGCGGGATATCCTTCGCCGTCTCGCGCACGGCGAGGACGGCCTCGCGCGCCTCGGCGAGCGATGGAAACGTTTCGAGCATGATCAGGTCGACGCCCGCGTCGACCAACGCCTGCACCTGCTCCGCGAACGCCTTGTGCGCCTGCTTCAGCGTCGCGTCGCCGCCGGAGGCGAGGCCGACGCCGATCGGCCCGACCGCGCCCGCGACGAACGCCTGGCGGCCGCAGGCGTGCGTCGCCTCGCGGGCGAGGGCCACGCCGCGCGCGTTGATCTCGACCAGCTTGTCGGCGAGGCCGAACGAGCGCAGGCGGTAGCGATTCGCGCCGAACGTGTTCGTCTCGATGATCTCGG
>JBBDNH010000214.1:0-3400 GCA_040877745.1 Dehalococcoidia bacterium | reverse complement strand
ACCGACGCATCGGTCCACGTGTCGATGGCGTCTTGCGTCGCGAGCGCGTCGTTCAGGTAGGGGAGCGTCACCTGCATGCCGATCGTCTGCAGGTATTCGGCCACGCTCGCCTCGCGCGCGCCTGCCAGGAAGAGCTGCGGCGCCGAGCCGCCGGTGGTCGTTGAGCTGTAGTACTGCAACTGCTGCACGAACGGCACCCTGCCCACGAACGTCGCGACGCCCAGGTTCTCGACACGCGTCGCCGCCGTGCCCGTCACGCTCGCTGAGCTGTGGATCGTCGGGAAGCTGGTGCTTGAGCTCGGACCGGTGAGCGCCGCCCAGGCCGGCAGCGCGGTTGCCAGCGAGAGCGCGATCGCCCCCACGACGCCCAGCAGCAGCGCGTGCGCGGAGGCGAGGTCGAGCGCTCGCGTCAGCCACGCCGGACGGCCGCGCGCGCCGGCCTCGCGCGCGCGGAAGCGCGGCGCCTCCACCAGCGCTGGGATCGTCTGCTCGCGCAGGCGCACCAGCGCGGCGACGGCAGTCGAAGACGAGAGCGTGTACGAAGGCCGCGCTTGGCGGCGGAAATCCGCAAAAAGCAATGGAACGAGACCCCGGCTACCAGTTCATGTGCGCTACATGCGCACAAGGCCGGATTATCTACGAGTGGCCCGGTACAATCAACCCCCGCGCGGTAGGGGAACACCCGAGGTTTGCCCATCTTATGCCAGTATGTGAACGGCATAACGAGACCGTCCGCCTTGGCCAGCTTGACATGTTCGCAAACTGCGGACGAGCATGTGCCGCTTCGGTTAGCCCATATCTGGAAGACTGACTCCGGAAGCTGCATTCAGGAGTTCGATGTACCGCCGGAGGGTCAGTTGGCGACGCCGGGCGGACGCGTGAAGTTGAGCGCCTGTTGGACGTTCGACAGCATGACCTCGTACGTCGCCTCCTGGCGGACCTCGCCTCGGATGACGCCGCCGCCGTCCAGGAAGAAGCTCTGCGGCATGCCGTTCACGCGATACTCGGCCACGACGTCCTCGCGCTCGTCCAGCACCCAGTGGAAGTTGGGGAGGTTCTCATTGAAGTGCTCCGACCAGTCGGTCGCGGTGCCCTTCGACTCTCCTCGATTGATCGCGATCACCACCACGTCATCCGGAAACTGCTCGGCGATGCGCACGATCTCCGGCATCTCGTTTGCGCACGGACCGCACCAGGAGGCCCAGAAGTTGACGAAGACAGCCTTGTCGCGGAACGCATCCAGCTGCACCGCGCGTTCGTCGAAGTCCGGCAGGACGAAGTTCGGCGCAGGCCGCCCTGGGCGCGCCTCCGCGTCCGGCGCCCCTTCGATGATCCCTGCGCGCACCTCGTTGCCGTCGGCGTCGATCGCCGTCGGCGCGCCTCCGAACGGGTCGGTCAGGTAGATCACCGCCGCCAGCACCGCGATCAGCCCCGCCGTGATGCCGAGCGGGCGCACCCACTTCGAGGCGCGCCGGACGAACCGGACGTGCAGCGGCTTCTGCGGCTTCCGCTTCTTCTTCGCCATCGCGTCATGACGATAGACGGACTCGCCGCCGCGCGATGTGACCGAGCTTACACGCCTACAGGTCGCGCGAACGCACGCGGTTGCGCAGCGGACGGCCCGCGACGAAGCGCGCCAGGTTATCGAGGAAGAGCTCCGTGCCGCGCTCGAGGTTGAGCGGCGACCAGCCCGAGTTGTGCGGCGTCACGATCACGTTCGGCAGCGACCACAGCTCGCTCTCCTCCGGCAGCGGCTCCTGGCGGAAGACGTCCAGGCACGCGCCCCCGATCGGGCCGTCCTTCAGCGCGCGCACCAGCGCCTCCTCGTCCACCACCCGCCCGCGCGAAACGTTGATCAGCCACGCATCGGGCCGCATCGCGCGCAGCTCCGCCTCGCCGATCAGCCCCTCGCTCTCCGACGATAGCGAGAGCGCCAGCACCACATAGTCCGAGCGCTCCAGCAGCTCTCGCAGCCTGGCCGGCGGCACCAGCTCGTCGACGTAGCGTGGCTTGGCCGGCCTTCTTCGGCAGCCGATCACGCGCATCCGGAACGCCTTCGCCAGCCGCGCCACCTCTCCGCCGATGTGCCCCACGCCCACGATGCCGGCGGTCCTGCCCGTCAGCTCGTCGGTCTGGAGCGGCGCCCAGCGACGCTCGCGCTGCGCCTCCGCCCACCCGTCGCTGCGCTTGGCGATGCGCAGCATCATCGCCAGCACGTACTGCGCAATCGGCTCCGCCGTCGTCCCGGCCGCGTTCGTCAGCACGCAGCCGCGCTCGATGATCGCGCGGAACGCCGGATGGTCGACGCCCGCGCTGAAGGTGTGGAACCAGCGGACGTTAGGCAGCGCGAAGAGCTGCGGGATCAGCTCGCGAGAGCGGCCGGCCGTCCAGAAGTCCTCAGAAAAGTAGACCGCCCCGGCCGCGTTCGGTTCGCCGCTCCAGCCGCCGACCTCGGCCGGCCAGACCAGCTCGATGCCGCGGTCGATCGCGCGGATGCGCTCGCCGTAGCGCTCCGCCACCTGCGGCGACACAGCGAGGACGAGCTTCGACTTCGGGCGCGGCACCGCACCATTATAGGGCAGGCTTGCGGCCGCGCAGGCGGCTCGCGAGCCGTCCGCAGGGGGAGAGCGGTCGGGGGTGAGGGAGTGTACCCCACCTGCCCTCCGGCCTTGACGCCCTTTCCAGGCCGGTGCTACCCTGAACGGGCTCACAAGAAAGGAGGCGGGGCGATGTTAGCAGTTGGTATCGGACCCATCGGCCCGTTCGAAGGCCTCATCATCCTCGCCGTCGTCGTGCTGATCTTCGGCGTCGGCAAGCTCTCCGACGTCGGCGGCGCGCTCGGCAAGAGCATCCGCGAGTTCCGCAAGGCGGCTCGCGAGCCCGACGACGCCGAAGAGGCTCTTATCGCCAGCGACAGCGCGGCGAGCGAAGAAGTCCCACACTAGCTCCGCGCTGGGCCCAGAGCGTACGCCGCGCCGGAGGGCGCTGAGTCAGTGTGCGCGCCAGACCGAGTCGCCCCGGACGCCCGGGGCGATTTCTCTCGGAGGCGACGATGCCCATCAAAGCCCTGCTCTTCGACCTCTGGGGCACGCTGCTCTACGTCCGCGACGCCGGCGACATGGAGGCGCGCCGCCGCCGGCTGCTCGACCGCACCGTCGCGGGCCTCGCGAACGCCGGCCACCCGTACCCGATGGAGGCTGTCGACGCCGCGCTGAAGGCGTTCAGCGAGCAGCATCGCGCGATGCACCTCGAAGGCCGTGACGTCTCAGAGCCCGAGCGGCTGGAGATGGTCTTGGAGCGCATCGAGCCGGGGCTGGCCGCCCGCATGTCCGCCGGCGCCCTCCGCCTGTTCGAGGACGCCGTCGGGGGAGGCCGGCGCGGCGCCGGCACGTCCGTCCCC
>JBBDNH010000213.1:0-3401 GCA_040877745.1 Dehalococcoidia bacterium | reverse complement strand
TTAGCGGCCCCGCCCCCTACGCGCGGCGTTCCTCCGCCTCGATTGGGCGCAGCGATCCTAGGATCGCAACCACCCCTTCGGGCGGCAACTGCCCTTGCTGAAGCCCCCAACAGATGGTATGCTTGGAACAAGCGTTTCCTCGTCTTCGACGGAAGAGGCATCTCAATCCTCCTACATCTCGACGACCTGGAGTCCAACTATCAAGGAGGTCGTCGATGCCTTACACCGACAAAACACTCACCTGCCAGGACTGTAGTCAGTCATTCACCTTCGCGGCGGATGACCAGGAATTCTTCGCCACCAAGGGGTACACGGAACCGAAGCGTTGTCCGAACTGCCGGGCCGTCCGCAAGGCCGAGCGTGGCAACGGCGGCGGCTACGGTTCTCGCGAGATGTACACCGTCGTCTGCGCCGAGTGCGGCCAGAACGCCGAGGTGCCCTTCGAGCCCCGCGGCGATAAGCCCGTCTACTGCAGCGCATGCTTCTCCAAGCGCTCTCCGGTTCGAAGCCGCTACTAAGCGTCTAGACGCCGGGCCGCCGGGGCGCTGAACCGCGTCGCCTGCATGCATCCGGAGGAGTGATGTCCAAACTCGCGAAAACGGCAGTTCCAACGTTTACCGCCGGCCAGCCCGTGCTGTCTCCCGGCGACCGCCGCACCATCCCGAGCAGGGAAGACGTCGTCGCCTTCTACCGCACGCATGAGCGCGTGGGCTGGAGCCTGACCGAGGTCCTCGACCTCGATTGGCGCGACATCCAGATCGACGCGCTGACGCCCACCGACATCCACGTGGTCGAGACCGCCCTGCTTGTCGAGAGCAACAACCCGGACTACGTCGCGGAGCTGCTCGAGTACTTCAAGGCCGACCCCGACGTCTGCGACTTCCTCATGATGTGGGGCATCGAGGAATGGAAGCACTACTACGCCCTATACGACTACCTGACGAAGGTCCAGACGGCGCTCGCCGCCCGGGAACGTTCCAGCGACGCCAACGACGCCGAGCGCCTGGCCGAGATCGAGCAGTCGGTACGGGCCGCCCTTCGAGAGAAGATCGGCGATGTCCGTGAGGCGAGCGAGCGCAACTGGGGGATCCCGGACCACTACGCTCCGGTACAGGTCGTCGCGAACACGACACTCCAGGAGTTCGTCACCGCGGAGTTCTATCGCCACCACGCCATGCACACCAAGGAGCCCGTGCTGGCCAAGATCGAGTCGCTGCTGGCCAAGGATGAGACGCGCCACGAGATGTTCTACGAGCAGAAGGCGAGCGACTGCCTGGAAGCAGACCCGGGTCTGATGCCGCTGGTGATTGACTGCCTCAAGGAGTTCGGCATGCCCGGCGCCTACCTGCTCGATGACTACGAAACACGCCGCGCGGCGATGGAGGAAGCGGCGTTCCCAACGCTCGCCGAAAAGAAGCAGGCGTTCGTCAGGCTCTTCCAGAAGATCACCCGCATCGTCGGTCGCGAGAACGCGCTGCGCGTCCTCTCCGAGGGCAACTACCTGACCGACGGCTTCGACGACTCGTCGAAGAAGAAGCTCCGGCCGGAGCTCATCACCCGGCTCCTCACCAGGAAGCTCGGCGTCTAGCGAACCCGCAGCCGGTTGCGAGGCGCGGCTGCGCTATGCCGCGCTGCGTTAGTTGATCTTTTCGTAAGGTTGCGCTAACATATGGGCATGGAGCTCGCCATCCGAGCCATTGCCGAGCCGCACCGCCGGGAGATCCTCCGCCTCGTACAGGACACGGAGCTCCCCGCGGGCGAGATCGCCGCGCACTTCGATGTCACCCGGCCCGCCGTCTCCCAGCACCTGCGCGTACTCAAGGAGGCCGGCCTGGTCGCCGAACGCCGCGACGGCACGCGACGGCTCTATCGCGCGCGGCCGGAGGGCCTGGCCGAGCTCCGAGCGTTCCTGGAGGAGTTCTGGGAGGGCAGGCTGCGCCTGCTCGCCCGGGCAGCTGAAGCGAAAGAAAGGAAGCGCAAGCGATGACCCGGGCCACCACGGAGACCCTGGAGCTAGAGGCGCGCGTCGCCGCCCGCCCGGAGACCATCTTCCCCTTCCTGAGCAGCGCATCCGGCATGCGGCGCTGGTTCGGCAAGAGCGTCGAGCTGGAGCCGACGCCCGGCGGCAAGCTCCGCGTCGACATCAACGGCCGCGACATCGCCGCCGGCGAGGTCGTCGAAATTGTGCCCAACGAGCGCGTTGTGTTTACCTTCGGCTGGGAGGGAGACAACCACCCTGTCCCGGCAGGCTCGACGCGTGTCGAGATCTCGCTCACGCAGGACGGCGACGCGACCATCGTCCGGCTGCGACACTCCGGCCTCACGGCCGAGCAGGCGGCGAGCCACAAGGAAGGCTGGGACCACTACCTGCCGCGCCTGACCGGCCTGGCCGAGGGCCGTGACCCAGGCGCAGATCCGTGGGGCGAAGGCTCGGCGGATATGGAGAAGGAATAGAGCAGTAAGGAGACGCGCATGATTGGGAAATTGCGAATCGCGACCATCTGGAGCTCCGACCTGAACAACCTGCTGCCGTTCTACCGCGACACCCTGGGCCTCAAGGTCGGCATTGAAGGTGATGGCTTCATCGCCTTCGGGGACGTAAGCACACCGAGCCTTGCGCTCGGCACGCACAGCGACGTCAAGGGTGCGAACGGCGACCCTGCGCGCCACATGGTCGGGCTTGATACGGACGACATCGATGCCGACTACGAGCGACTGAAGGGCGCCGGCGTTGAGTTCGTGGAGGAGCCGAACACGACGCCGGACCGCTCGCTCCGCATCGCCACGTTCAAGGACCCGGAGGGCAACCTGGTCCAGCTGCTCCAGTTCAAGAGCTAGCTAGTAGCGCATCGCCTCCGGCAGCTCGACGTGCTTGCCGAGCACCCCGGCGATCTCCCGGCCGATCGCGTCCAGCGCGTCCTGCGTTGTCGCCTCGTAGCGCACGGTCAGGTTCGGGCCGGTGTTCGACGCGCGCACGAGCGCCCAGCCGTCGGGAAACGTCGCGCGGATGCCGTCGATCTCCACCGACGGATGTCGCTGGCGCAGCTCCGCCGCCACCGCATCGACGACGTCCCACTTGCGGTCGTCCGCGCACGGCACGCGCAGCTCCGGGCTGGTGAACCAGCGCGGCAGGCCGGCCATGTGCGCTGAGAACGGCTTGTCGCTCTTCGATACGTAGGTCAGCAGCTTGCAGGCCGCGAACAGGGCGTCGTCGCTGAAGAAGTTCTCCTGATAGAAGAGGTGGCCGCTCGCCTCGCCCGCCAGCGGCACCTGCTCCTCGCGCATCTTCAGCTTGATGTTGCTGTGGCCCGTCATCCACACGATCGGCTCGCCGCCGTGCTGGGTAATGTCGTCGATCACCGGCTGCGAGCTCTTGATGTCGACGTTCACGCGCGCGCCCG
>JBBDNH010000212.1:0-3412 GCA_040877745.1 Dehalococcoidia bacterium | reverse complement strand
GGTAGCCAAGTCTGGATGGGATAAGCGCTGAAAGCATCTAAGTGCGAAGCCCACCTCAAGATGAGGCCTCCCATCCCGTCAAGGGAGTAAGACCACGGGAAGACTACCCGTTTGATAGGCGGCAGGTGGAAGCGCAGCAATGCGTGCAGCTAAGCCGTACTAATGGTCGAGGGCTTGACCTACAGTGAATTCCACGCACTATCGTGGACGTGGGCGCCAGCATCGCTGTTCAGAAGTCGCCGGTTGGGCGGGCCGCCGGCCAGTTGGTATACTGCAAGCAGCGCCGCGGGGTAGAGCAGCGGTAGCTCGTCGGGCTCATAACCCGGAGGTCGAGGGTTCGAATCCCTCCCCCGCTACCAAGACCGCGTGAATGGCCCTCACTTCCGTGAGGGCCATTCTTGTTCCCCCTCCTTGCCAACTCGCTCCCACATAGGATAGGCTTGCGAGCCGCCCTCACGCGACGATGCGGCGGGCCGGCAGCGGGGAACCTGCCATGGGTACGTACCTGCTCCTCAGCACGCTCACGGACGATGGGCGTCGCACGCTGAAGGACCGGCCGGAGCGCCTTCAGGAGGTCAACCACGAGCTAGACGCGTTTGGGGCGCGCGTGCTGGAGCAGTTCGCGCTGCTCGGCCAGCACGACTTCCTGAGCATCGTCGAGGCGCCGGACAACGAAACGATCACGCGCGTGTCGGTCGAGCTGAGCTCGCGCGGGACGATCCGGCTGAAGACGTTGGCCGCGACGCGGCTGGAACCGCGCCGGCCGAGCCCTGCCGCCCAGCTGCTGTCGCATCTCCCCGGCCACACCGCCCACACGTTCGTCGCGTTCACCAGGCTCACGCCCGAGGGGCGGAAGGCGCTGGCGCGCCAACCCGCGGAGATCGAGCGCCTGGAGGCCGAGGTGCACCGCCTGGGCGCGACGATCCGACAGCAGTACCGCGTGCTGGGCGAGTACGACTACGTCTCGATCGTCGAAGCCGCCGACAACATCGCAGCCGCGCGCATCTCCACGGCCATCAGCTCGCTCGGAACGACGCGCGTGGCCGTCTTTCCGGCGATATCGCTGACGCGCTTTCAGGAGCTGTTGAGCATCCGCGCGTACCGAACGGAGCCGCACGCGTGGCAGACGCAGGCGTGGGCGCGCGCGCTCCGTCGCGCCGGCCGGCACTGGGTGATGCTGCGACACGTCGCGCGCGTTTGCCGGCCGTTCACGATCGAAGGCACGGACACGATCGACGGTTTCTCCGGGCCGTGCCTGGTCATCGCGAACCACAGCTCGCACTTCGATACGCCGGTCGTGCTCGCGTCGCTGCCGACGCGGCTGCGCGAGCACACGGCCGTGGCCGCCGCCGCCGACCGCTTCTATCGCACGGACAAGCGCACGTGGTGGTACTCGCTGTTCTGGAACACCTACCCCATCGCGCGCGGCGGCGGCAGCGCGGCGCTCGACTACTCGCTGTCGCTGCTCGACCGCGGCTGGTCGGTGCTGATCTACCCGGAGGGCGGACGCGCGAAGCCGGGCGAGGTGAAGCGCTTCCACCACGGGCCGGCGATCCTGGCGATGCAGGCGCGCGTACCCGTGCTGCCGGTGTTCATCTGGGGCCTGAGCGAGGTCATGCCCAAGGGGGTGCGGAACCCCCAGCCCGGGCCCGTCGGCGCCCGCATCGGCGCGCCGGTGAGCCTGGAGGGCGTGGATTCTGTGCCGGACGGCACGAAGCGGCTCGAGGAGGCGATGCGGGCGCTGGCGGGCTAGGTATCCTCGCGCACCCACTGCGCGTACAGGTCGTTCAGCCGGGCGCTGTGGCGTTCAAGGTCCTTCGCGATCTGCGAGCCCATGCGATAGTCGCCGTCGGTGAACGCCTCCGCGACGCGCCGCTCCAGCGACAGCTTCTCATCCTCCGCCTCGGCGATCAGGCGGTCGAGCTCGCCCGGCGCGCGATCGGGTGAGGTTCGGCGCGCGGCGGTCGTCGCGGCGGGGCGCGGCGCGCGCGCCCGGCCGCGCGTGGCGACGCGCGCGCGAGCCGGGCCCTTCGCCGGACGGCGGTCGCGCCAGAACTCCGTGAAGGTCATCGGGTAGGACACGAGCTCGCGATCGCGGATCTCGACGACCCGGCCGGCGACCTTGTCGAGGAAGTAGCGGTCGTGCGAGATGAGCAGCACCGTACCTCTGTAGTCGGTCAGCACATCCTCGACGGCCTCGCGGGCCGGGATGTCGAGGTGGTTGGTCGGCTCGTCGAGGATGAGGAAGCTGGGGTCCTTGGCCAGCACCTTGGCGAGCTGGAGGCGGTTGCGCTCGCCGCCCGAAAGGTCCCCTACCCTCTTATCGAGGTCGCCCTCGCGGAAGAGGTAGCGCGCGGCGACGGAGTTCGCCTGGTCGCGTTTGATCGTGCCGTCGGCGATCAGCTCCTCGAACAGCGTACGGCTGTCGTCCAGCACCTCTTGCTCCTGGGCGCAGTAGCCGACGCGCAGGCTGGGCCCGATGCGGATCGTATCGTCGTCCCACGCGCCGCGCGCGACGATGTCGCGGACGAGCGTCGTCTTGCCAGAGCCGTTCGGGCCCACAAGGGCGACGCGCTCGCCGCACGACACCTCCAGATCGGCGCCGTCCAGCAGGCGCAGCTCGCCGAACGCTTTGCTGTAGCCCCGGAGCTGGAGCGCGATGTCGGCCTGGCTGCTTGCGGTGGGCGTCTGCGGGCGCATCGCGCTCGCCTCGTCGGCCGGCCTCTCGACCGCCTGCTTGCGCTCGCGCTCGAGCTGCGAGCGCCGGGCGCGCAGGCGCTTGCCCCACGCTGGATCGGCCGTGCGCCGGGCGAACTCCTCGAAGCGCTTCACAAGCGCCTCGAGCTGGGCGAGCCGCTTCTGATTGGCAACGTAGTCCGCGCCCTGGTTGAGCCGCTCGCGCAGGCTGGTCGCGCGGTACGCCGAGTAGTTGCCGGCGTAGGCTTTCACGCTTCCGCCGTCGAGATGCAGGATGCCGCCGGCCACGCGGTCGAGCAGGTAGCGGTTGTGCGAGACGATCAGGACGGAACCGCGAAAACCCTGGAGGAACTGCTCGAGCCAGGCGAGACCGTCGAAGTCGAGGTGGTTCGCCGGCTCGTCGAGCAGCAGCAGCTCCGGCTCCGCAAGCAGCGCCCGGACGAGCGAGAGGACGTTCTTCTCGCCGCCGGAGAGCGTGCCAACGAAGTCGCCGCCACGGCCGGGCAACCCGAGCGCGTCGAGCATGCCGGACGCCTTCTGCGGCAGGCGGTCGCCGCCGATGCGTTCGTACGCTTCGCGCGCCTGCTCGTACGCCTCGGTGGCGCTCGCCAGCTCATCGTTGCCGGCCGTCGCGAGTCGATCGGCCTGCTCGTGCAGGCGGCGTTCCAGCCCGGCGTGCTCCTCCAGCACACAGTCGAGGACCGTCGTTCCGGGG
>JBBDNH010000211.1:0-3417 GCA_040877745.1 Dehalococcoidia bacterium | reverse complement strand
CGAAGGCTCGGCCGCCGAGCAGGCGCAGGCGCTGCTGCCGGGCGCGCGCGTCGTGGGCGCGTTCCAGAACCTGGGCGCGGCCAAGCTGTGGGACAGCGACGCGCCGCTCGATCAGGACGTCATCGTCTGCGCGGACGACGCGGAGGCGAAGCAGGCCGTGTCGTCGCTCGCGGAGGACATCGCCGGCGTGCGCGCGGTCGACGGCGGGCCGCTCGCGAGCTCGCGCTACGTCGAGGGGATCACCGTGCTGCTGATCGGCGTGAACCGCCGCTACAAGTCGCTCACCGGCGTGCGCGTGGTGGGGATCTGATGCCGGCCGACCTTCGTATCATCGGCATCGACGGCATTCCGGAGGTGCATCCGGGCGACGACCTCGCCGCGCAGATCCTCGATGCCGCGCAGGCGCAGGGCCTCGCCTTCGAGGACGGCGACGTCATCGTCGTGACGCAGAAGGTCGTCTCCAAGGCGGAAGGTCGCATCGTCGCGCTCGACGACGTCGAGCCGGGCGCGTTCGCGAACCAGATCGCGGAGCAGTGGGAGAAGGACCCGCGCGTGGTCGAGACGGTGCTGCGCGAGAGCGCGCGCATCGTGCGCATGGATCACGGCGTCGTGATCTGCGAGACCAAGCACGGCTTCATCTGCGCGAACGCGGGCGTCGACTCGTCGAACGTCGAGGAGCTCGGCACGGTCACGCTGCTGCCGGAGGACCCGGACGCGTCGGCGCGCGCGCTGCGGACGAGCATCGAGAAGGAGGCCGGTGTTGGCGTCGCGGTGATCATCACGGACACGTTCGGCCGTCCGTGGCGCGAAGGGCACGTCAACTTCGCGATCGGCGTCGCCGGCATGACACCGATCGCCGACTACCAGGGCCAGCTCGACCCGGCCGGCTACGAGATCAGGGTGACGCAGATCGCCGTCGCCGATGAGCTGGCCGCCGCGGCCGAGCTGGCCCACGGCAAGCTCGACCGGACGCCGGTCGCCGTCGTGCGCGGCTATGCCTACGAAGCCGGGAACGGCAGCGCGAGCGAGCTCGTCCGCGACCCCGAACGCGACCTGTTCCGGTAGCTACTCGGACGCCAGATAGGCGTCCAGCGTGTCGCGGATGCCCTGGACGAGCGCGCGAAGGCCCGCGCTGTCCTTGACGACATCGAGGACGTTGTCGCTGAAATACTGGTCGCGATACTCCTGCGCGCTGATCCAGAGGTGCTCCGAATGTTCGAAGTTGAGCACGGGCTCGGTGCCTGGCGGCACATCGCACGTGTACGTTAGCGCCAGCGCCGGCGCGCCGTCCGGCTGCCGCGACGGCCAGATGCGGAACAGGCGCAGGTTCTCCACCTCGAGGCCGGTCTCCTCCTGGATCTCGCGCCGGATGCCCTCCTCCGGGGTCTCGTCCTCCTCCAGGCCGCCGCCGGGGAAGTACCAGGCGCCGGTGACGGAACCTGCCGCCCGCTGCATGATCAGGATCTCGTCGCCGCGACGGACGAGCGCGCTCAGGTGCACGTGGAACCGGACCGGTCGCCAGGTGTCGTCGTTCGTCACCTAGACCTCCTTCGTGCCGGTTACGGGGATCACCGCGCCCGTCACGAACGACGCGCGCTCCGAGCACAAGAACGCCACGACATCCGCGACGTCCTGCGGCGTGGGGTCGTTGCTCGCCTCGGAGCCCGCCCTGAGCGGAGCCGAAGGGTCGCCCTCGGCGAGCCTGCGCGCTTGCTCCAGCGTCACGTACTCCATCGGGCCCGGCGCGACGGCGTTCACCGTGATGCCGTGCTCCAGCTCGCGCGGGCCGAGCGTGCGCGCGAACCAGTGCCGGCCCGACTTGCCCAGCGCGTAGTCGAACGGCGCGTCCGGCGGCCCGAAGCGCCAGTCGTCCGCGCGATAGCCGCCGATGAGCACGACGCGGCCCCAGCCGCGCGATCGCATGCCGGGCAGCACGGCGCGCAGCAGGCCATAGACGCTATCGATCTCCTCCGCCATCACGCTGCGCCAGTGGTCCGGTTCGATGTCCGGCAGGTCTTGCGGCTGCCAGGAGCCGCCCGCGCTGCCGACCGCGATGTCGACCCTACCGAGCTGCTCTTCGGCGCCCGCGACCATGGCGCGAACGGCCTCCGCATCGGCGACGTCGGCCTGGTGGACGAGCGCGCGGCGGCCGAGGTCCTCGATCAGCTTCGCGACCTGCTCCGCGCGGTCGCGACGTTCTTTGAAGTTCACGACGATGTCCGCGCCCTCGCGCGCCAGCGTGAGCGCGATGCTGCGGCCCATGCCTCGTCCGGAGGCGCCGGTCACGAGCGCGACGCGTCCCGCTAGCTCCATCGCATGCGCAGCGTAACAGACACTGCTTGGCGCGGGAACCAAGGAACTGTGGAGCCGTGGGCCATCTGGCATGCCGCAGGTTCCGTGGTTCCGTGGTTCTGTGGTTCCGCCGCTGGCTATACTGCGCGCGATGGCACACGCGCCGTTCGCAGGCAAGGTCGCGCTCGTGACGGGCGGCAGCCGCGGCATCGGGCGCGCCTGCGTGCTCAAGTTCGCCGAGTTGGGCGCGGACGTCGTCGTGAACTACTCGCGCAGCGCCGAGCACGCCGATGCGACCGCCGCCGAGGCCGCGAAGCACGGCGGGCGCGCCATCGCGGTATGCGCGGACATGGGCGACCGCGACGCCATCCTCGGCCTGTTCGCGCGCGTCCGAGACGAGTTCGGCCGCGTCGACATCGTGGTGAACAGCGCCGCGCGCGGGCTGGAGCGCCCGCGCGGCGCGCTCGACTCGCTCCCGAAGCACCTCAAGCACACGATGGACGTGAACGTCTTCGGGCCGTGGTTCTGCGCGCAGGAGGCCGCCAAGCTGATGACGAACGGCGGCGCGATCGTGAACTTGCTCAGCCCGGGCGCGCAGTCGTACCTGCCGCGATACGCGCCTGTCGGTGTCTCCAAGGGCGCGCTCGCATCGCTGACGACCTACCTCGCCGTCGAGCTGGCGCCCAGCGGCATCCGCGTGAACGGCGTCTCCGCCGGCCTCGTCGATGGCAGCGAAGGCGTGCGCATGCTTGCGCCGGAGCTGCTCGAGCGCTACCGGGAGGTCGCGCCCGCCGGCCGGCTCGTCACGCCGGAGGAGGTCGCGGACGCCGTTGCGTTCCTCTGCAGCGACGCCGCGGCGATGATCATCGGGCAGGTGCTGGTGGTCGACGGCGGTTACTCGCTGGTCGGCCTCACCTGACGTTTTGCTACACTACAGCCGCCGAGTCCCGGCGGGAGGTCAGCTTCATCTTGGTCGTCGAACGAGCCCAGCACGTCATTGATAAACTGGCCGAAGAGCGCGCGGCGTTCGTCGCCTGGGTGCGCGGTGTTCCGGAAGACCAGTGGGCGAACATGGCTGAGGGCGGCATCTGGCAGGCGCGCGACTACGTCGCCCATCTGGCGTCG
>JBBDNH010000210.1:0-3428 GCA_040877745.1 Dehalococcoidia bacterium | reverse complement strand
ATACTTCGAAGAGTTCTTCAACCGTCAGGATCGTGGCGGCTCGCCGCAGCAGCGGACGGGCGTCGGTCGCATCGCCGTCGTTGAACTGTGGTAGCGTGCCGTCCGGCTTGGTCAGATTGCGGAGGTACTCGAACATGCGCCCGACGGCGGGCACGAAGTCGCCGGGCCACGCGACGCCGGCACGCCTGCTAAGGCGCGCGATCTTCAGAAACTGGCCGCTTACGATGTGGTGATACATCGGCGAGAGCTCGTAGTGGGCGCCGTCCGGCAGGAACTGATCTCGCAGCGCCTCGTTCAGGGTCGTCTGGCCCTGAGCGAGCCACTGGGCGGCCCGGGGAAGCTCGGGCAGCAGGACCCCCAGGGCGAGCAGTCCGAAGGCCTCCTTCACGCGGTGATTGCCGCCTGTCCGCTCTTCCAACAGGAAGTTGCCGTGCTCGGCGAGCGAGACGAGGAGGCTGGCTAGCTCGGTGGCATCCAGGTCCTCGGATAGCAGGAAGAGGTGGAGCGCCTCCAGCCACGTCACGCAGCGGATGCCGGCTTCGAACGGCCGCCACGGCCCGTGGTTCCCGTCCCACTTCGACGGGACGGGGTTCTGCGCGAGCCAGCTTCGAAGCTGGGCGGCGAACTCGCGCGCGTACTTCGGATTGCCCGTCCGGCAGTACGCGTTGCCGAGCGTCCTCCAGTACTTATGCTGGTTGAGCTCGGCGCGCCACTCCACGTCGGCGGTGTGATTCGTAACCCAGTCGATCTCCGGCCCGAGCTGGAGCGTTTGGCCGCTGAAGTGGAAGGTATGGTCGCAGACCGTGTCCGCCTTGGCTTCGACGCGCTCGGTCCCGAGGGCGGGCCGCTTCCCGGCCAGCCAGGAGAGCTTGGGCTCCGCACGAGTCCTGAGATGGTCGCGCAGGCTCTCGGCAGCGGCCCGGTACTCGGGAGGAGGATCAGGCGGCGGCGCTTCGCGGAGGAGCAGCTCGATTGCCTGGTCAAGCTTCATCGGCCGTACTCCGAGCTACGGCCGACGCCTCGTAGCGTGTGATTGGCGCCCCCGGCAGGATTCGAACCTGCGACCCGCTGCTTAGAAGGCAGCCGCTCTGTCCACTGAGCTACGGGGACGCATGCGGCGGCGCTATGATCTAGCGCGCGTGGTCTCGACTTTGTGGAAGCGCCCTGGACCGCGGCCGCCCTGCCTGATGCCGACCACCTCGGTGTCCGAGAGGTCCGGGTGCGTGGTGAGGTGCTTCTGCGCCAGGCGACCGAGCGGCTGCGCGGCGAGCACCGCCAGCATCGACGCGAGGAGGACGTTCGGGACGCGCTCCAGGCGGCTGTGGTTGCCAAGCGCCAGCAGCGACGACAGTCCCGCGAGCATGCCGGCCACGGCGAGGTTCGTGCCGCACATGGGCGAGACGGCCAGGTGCGCCTCTCCGCGGCGCAGGCGCTGGAGCGCCTCCAGCGTGGATTCGCGCACACCCTCGGCCGTGATGTCGCCGTAGAGGTAGAACCCATTGCGCGTCGCGCGCCCGACGAGCGGGATGTCGCGCCCCAGCCTGCTCGCCAGCACGGAGATGGTCGCGTGCTCAAGCGCGTGATTGCGCCGGACCGAACCGATCATGTGCCCTAGCATATCCTGATAACCTGGGGGAAGTATACCATCGCCCCGAGCGCAGGGGCTATGCGGGGAACGCCGAGATTAATCCGCCGATGAGCTGAAGGACGAACACCGCGTCCAGCGCGTTGACGTTGCCGTCGCCGTTGACGTCGCCGTTGGCCGGGCAGCCCAACGAGCCGATGAGGCCGGCGCTGAACTGCAGGATCAGCGCCGCATCGACGCTGTCCAAGCTCGTGCTGCAGTTGACGTCGCCGGCCGTCGATGCCGGCGGCAGCGGCGTCGGCGTTCGCGTGGGCGTTCGCGTCGGCGTCGGCGCGCCCGGCGTCGACGCCGTGTTCGGCTCGACGCCGATCTGCCAGAGCTGGCCGGTCGCGAGCGATACGACGTTGACCCAGCCCGAAGGTTGTCCTGGAGGCAGGCGGCTCATATCGACGGTGATCCTGAGCGTGGGGCTGCGCACGCAGGGCGCGCCGCTGGAGCACGTGACGTTGTCGGAGAGCGCGACACCGCCCTGCTTGTTCACGCTGATCCAGCTCTGGCCGGGCTTGGCGCGCCACGGCAGGATGCCTTCGCCGACGTTGTAGACCGTGACCACGGTGCTGGCGTCGCGGACGAGGCCGTGGCTCATCGCGAGCACCGGCGCGCCGAGCAGCAGGTTTCGCGTGTCGTCCGACGGCCGGCTCACGGGATCGACGTGCTGCGGGTCAGGGCTGGGGATGTCCATCGCGCCGCAGTTGAGGTTGCTGCTGCAGGAGCTCCAGTTGGACAGGCTGAGCGGGTCGGCCCACTCCGGCTCGTCCAGGTCGGGCAGCGAGAGCCGGAACGCCGTCCAGATGCGTTCGTCATCCACCAGCGGCGGGCGCGCGGCGCAGCCGAAGACAAGCTCCTGGTACGGGTAGTTCGCGTAGCTGTGCCCGTAGCCGTCTGTGGCCAGCCCGCAGCTATAGCCCGTGCGCGGCCAGGCGTAGTCAGGGTCGCTCGGATGGTTGCTGCGATTGGCGCCCGGGCCGGTGAAGCCGTTATAGCCCCACGTGGCGAAGTACCAGTTCTCGGCGATGCGCGGGTCGCTGCCCGTGTCCGTTCCCGCGACCGGCCGCACTTCCGGCGCGGCGTTCCACTTGTCGACCAAGATCGCCGCGCCGCGGGCGACGTTGTAGAGGTAGTGTGTCGCGACGAGCGCCTGCTGCGTCGATGGCCAGCCGCCGTCCGCCGGGCTGGTCATGCCGCTCGTGATCTGCATGATGCCGTGGCCGCAATCGAACGAGATCAACGCCGGTCCCACGCCGCCGAAGGGCGTGTTGTAGTCGGCCTGCGCGATGCCGCTCTCGATCCAGCCGATCGCCTTCAGCAGCGTCGGTGGGATGTACGGGTTGGCGGCGACCGTTCGCTGTCCGCGCAGGCCGGTCTCGACGCGCGATGTGCCGAAGAAGGCGTCGTCCGGCGTGATCATGTTGTAGCCCGCCAGGTTCATGCCCAGCATCTGCGCCCCGCGGTTCGCCGGAGGGTCGTACGTCGTCGGCGCGGTCGAGAAGGCGCAGCCGTGCGCGTGCGGCGTGTAGACGGCCATCGAGGCCGCCCAGCCGCCGGTCAGGCACGCGAGCACGAACAGCAGCCTGATCATCAGGGCACTTCCAGCCATCCCGCGATCGCGACGTCGCTCAGCGGCGATAGCTCGCGCCGCGAGCCATCTTCGCCGACGATCACGACGCGGCTCGGTCCGGGGTCGGCGCCCGAGCCGCCGTCGAAGTGCCGCACGATGAGCTGCGCGCCGTCCGGCGACCACGCGATCGGCACGTCGAAGCCGGTCGATGGGCCGGGCAGCGCC
>JBBDNH010000209.1:0-3435 GCA_040877745.1 Dehalococcoidia bacterium | reverse complement strand
CCAGCTCTTCGCGACGCTCGATCCCGTGACGCGCCGCGTCCGTCTGCCGAGCGGGCGCGAGGTGCTGCTGACGGACACCGTGGGGTTCATCCAGAAGCTGCCGACGCAGCTCGTCGCGGCGTTTCAGGCGACGCTCGAAGAGCTCGCTGAGGCCGACCTGCTCCTCCACGTGATCGACATCACGCACGCGGACGCCGCGCAGCAGAGCCAGACCGTCGACGACACGCTGGCCCAGCTGGGGCTGTCCGAAAAGCCGGCCGTGACGGCGCTAAACAAGGTCGACGCGCTGGTGGAGGACGGCGATGGGAGCGGGCCGACGCTCGATGACCTGAGCGCCTACGACCTGTCGCTCGCCGCGCACCGGCCGGACGCCGTGCTGATCTCGGCCGAGACGGGTTGGGGGCTGGACCAGCTGCTGGAGCGCATCGACGCCGCGCTGGAGTTTCAAGCCACCGCCGAGCCTGCTGGCAGGCGGACGCGCGCCTAGCCCGCCAGCCGCAGCGCGACAGCGCTAGTCCTCATCCGCCGGCTCGCACAGATCGACCGAGATGTTGTCCGCGTCCGCTATTCGCTGAAGGGTGCCACAAGCCTGCTCGAAAGCAGCATACGCTTCTGCAGCGTAGGTGCGAAGGCCGACGAAGTCTTCGATTTCTTCTGTCGGAAGGTCCTCCGACTCGGTTGCGAACCCCTCGAAGGAAGCGACAAGGTTCCGTATCGCGGTCACGAGGGCATCGTGCTGGTCCTTAACGTCCTCCGGGGCCAGAAGCTCGCCGACGTCGTCAGCGGCCGCGTCGAGGATGGAGGCCACGTCATTTAGGTAGTCGATCCAGCGCTGCTTGATTTCCTGGGGCGACGCGCCTGGGTCGTCCGTCGGTGCGGCTGCAGCCTCCCTCTGTTCGGTGTCGGCCGCAATCGATGCCAGTCCCTGGAAGTATTCCTCGACCGACAGGCGCCGAGCTGCCTGACCGTTGTCGTCATCGCACGCTACAGCCAATGACAGGCCAACTAACGCCATGACTACAAGAGCGCCGCGCTTCATCAGTGTTTGTCGTGCCCTCTTCCGCTGGATGGAAATCAGCATACAGCAATGGGGAGCCGCCAGCTCCGTTCGTCAGGTCGGTAGCCGGCTGGCCAGCCGCAGAGCCATCTCCGCTACGCGGCGTCCGAGCGCGTGGGCCTGCGCCCGGTCTTCGTCCGTCACCTCGCCGTGGGCTGTGGCGCCGTAGTAGGAGCCGGACCGGCGCATCGTCTCGCTCCAGGGCAGCCCGACGAACACCATGCCGTGCGACAGGATGAGGTGGACGAGCTGCAGCAACGTGGCCTCTGTGCCGCCTGAACGCGACCAGCCGGCGGTGAAGCAGCCTCCGGCCTTCCCGGCCAGCTCGCCCGTCTCCCAGAGGTCGCCGCTGTGGTCCATCCACTCCTTCAGCTTGCCGGTCATGCCGCTCCAGTTGGGCGAGCCGAGGATGAGCGCGTCGACCTCGAGCAGCTCGCTCGGGTCGGCGTCGTCCAGCCGGCGATAGCGCAGCTCGGCTCCCGCGACGGAACGGACGCCTTCAGCGGCGGACTCGGCTAGCTGCTCCGTGAGGCCGCCGCGCGAGTCGAACAGCACGAGCACTTGGGCGCTAGGCGGCTGTGGCATGTGGAGGTCGGCGGGGTGAGCAGAGGCGCCTATTCGCCGAGGAGCGTCTTGTAGCCGAGGCCGATGATCTCTTCGGCGTACTCGGAGCGCCAGCCGGGTTCGGGGATGGGCAGGTGACGCTCGCGGAACCATCGATGGTATGAGAGGTATTCCTCCTCCAGGCGCCGGCGCGCCTCGACCTCCTCCTTATACGCATCGGGGTGAAACTCCTCCAGCCGTTGATCGGCGTCCTCCGGCGGGACATCGAGGTCTTCCTGCCAAAACTCGGAGAGGTAGTCGAGCGCCTCTTCGAGGTCCTTGCGGCAGTCGTTGACCAGCAGTGTCATCATGCTCTGCAGGTCCACAGGCCGCGCGCGCAGGCGGAGGGTCTCTGCGCAGCCGGAGCAGAGGACGACGAGCTTGCGAGCGTCGCAGTCGTCCTTGCGCACGCAGAACTGGCAGCGGGGCGCGTAGTCGACGCCCCAGGGCTCGCGGGTGTAGCCTGCGACGAGGTCGTCGGCTAGGCTGCCGCAACGAGGGCAGGCGATCTTGTCGCCCAGGATCTCGTCGATGGCCTTGTCCCAATCAATCTGCATATATGAGCCAGCTCCCCAGGGGTTCTTTCTGCATGATAACGCGTCCTTGGGGCCTGTCAACATGGTGGGTACGCAAGCCAGGCGCATTGTGTACGCTTCGGTTCGGCTGCTTGAATTTCACAGCTTCGAGATCGACCGGTGTTGGAGCAGCTGAAACGTATGTGGGTACTTAAGCAAAGCCAAAAGCGACCGAGCGGTAGGGTTTCTACCTAGGGATAGTCTCCCATCGGCTCTTGACAGCCCACCTAGTTGGGGGTAAAAGAAACCTACCAGTAAGTTTGTCTGCTCCGGGAGCGGACGAGAGCAAGGAGGTGGATCATGCGGCTGATGTGGACAGGCCTAGCCGTAGGGCTGCTCGTGGCGACGGCGCTTGCACCGTACGCGCCGACGATCCTGGCAATCCGCTGGCGGTAGGCATAGCGCGACGGAGTAGGTGAGGGATAACCGCTCCGTCACAATCGACTACAGCGAGCGAGGAGCGCGGCATGGATTGTCGCGCTCCTTTGTGGTGAACAGGTTCAGCGAGGCGGATCAGGCTGCGCGGGCGTGTTCCTCTTCAGCGTGTTCGGCGGCCGCTCGTTCCTGGATCGTGTCATAGACCATAAGGAAGGCCTGCACCACTTGCGGGTCGAACTGCGTGCCGCTGTTCTGGATGATCTCCTCGCGCGCCATCTCCGGCAAGAGCGCCTTCCGATAGGGCCGGTCCGACGTCATGGCATCGAAGGCGTCCGCGGCGGCGAAGATGCGGGCGCCTAGCGGGATCTCGTCTCCCGCCATCCCGTGCGGGTAGCCCTTCCCGTCGAACCGTTCGTGGTGGCAATGAACGATCTCCGCCGCCTCCTTCAGGAACGAGATGTCCTTGAGCATGTCGTGGCCGATGCCCGGGTGTCGCTTCATGTCATCCCACTCCTCGGGCGTGTGCGGGCCGGGCTTGTGGAGAATCTCATCACGGACACCGATCTTGCCGACGTCGTGCAGCAGGGCGCCACGCTGGATCGCCGCCCACTCCGAAGTGCCCTCTACGATGCCGAGCTCGCGCGCCATCGATAGCACGTAGGCGGCCACGCGGAACGAGTGGCCCTTGGTCTCGCGGTCGCGCGCGTCCAGCGCCAGGACGAGCGCCTCCAGCGTGCCGTCGTACGTCTCGGTGAGGGTCTCGGTCATACGGATAATGTCCCGGTACGCGCTTTCCAGCTCGCTGTTCTTCTGCTTCAGCTC
>JBBDNH010000208.1:0-3447 GCA_040877745.1 Dehalococcoidia bacterium | reverse complement strand
GGCGGGGCGCAAGCGCTCGAATGGCCGGCGTGCTTCCGCCGAGCCTGCAGCGGCTCGCGAACCTGCTGCGCTACCGGCGCGCCGGCCTGCGAGAAGCCGTCGAAGCTATCGCGCCCGACGTGCTGCATGCGCACTATCTCGTGGAGCACGGGCTATACGCGACCGCGGCCGCGTTTGATCCATACGTCGTGAGCGCCTGGGGCTCGGACGTCCTCGTCGAGGCCGCGCGTTCGCCGATCAATCGCGCGATCGCGCGATTCGCCGTCGGCCGCGCCGACCTCGTTACGGCGAACAACAAGCACATGGCGCGCGAGATCGTGCGAAGGCTGGGCAAGGAGCCCGGCTGGGTGCAGCACATCGTCCTCGGCGTCGAGCGCGACTTCCTGCGCGAGCCCGAGGCCTCGGTGAACGCGCGGACGCCCGATCCCGGCCGCGTCCCGACGGTGCTCAGCACGCGCTCGCTCGATACGCCGCTCTATAACGTCGACACCATCCTCCGCGCGATGGCGCGCGTCCGCGAGCGTGTGCCATCGGCCCGGCTCGTCATCGCGGGCGAGGGTCGCCTGCGACCGAGGTTGGAGGCGCTGGCGGCGGAGCTCGGTCTGGGGGCAGCCGCGCAGTTCGCCGGCTTCCTCTCGACCGACGCGCTGCGCGGTGCGCTGCTCGACGCAGAGGTCTTCGTCTCAGTACCGACGTCGGACGGGACGTCGGTCGCGCTCCTGCAGGCGATGGGCTCGGGCTGCTTCCCGATCGTCTCCGACCTGCCGAGCCAGCGCGAGCTGGTGGACGGCGAACGCGGCGCGCGGGTGCCCGTGCGCGACGAGGCGACGCTCGCGGAAGCCATCGTGCGCGCGATCGAGGACCACGAACTGCGCCGCGCGGCGCTCGAGGCGAACCGGCGCTTCGTGGAGGAGTACGGCGTGCTGGAGACGAACATGGCCAGGATGGAGGCGTGGTACTACAGGCTGGCCGGACGCGCCGGGGAGATCGAGGGCTAGCCGGGCCGCCGCCAGCGCCGTACACTCGTAGGTAGCATGCGTATCGTTTATCTGGCGGACGCGCCGTACGTTCACACCAGACGCTGGGTCGAGCACTTCGCCGCCGCCGGCTGGGAGACCCACGTCGTCTCGTTTCGGCCGGCCGAGATCGCCGGCGCGACCGTGCACTACGTCGATGGCTTCGAGCGCCTCGGTCGTGCTCGCTACCTCCTGCACGCGGGGCGCGTTCGCCGGCTCGTGCGCGACCTCGAGCCCGACCTGCTCCACGCGCTCCACCTCACCAGCTACGGCTTCCTGGCGGCCACCTGCGGCGTGCGACCGACCGTGACGTCGGTGTGGGGCACCGACGTGCTGGAGGCGCCTCGCTGGAGCCCGCTGCACTACCTGATCACACGCTACGCGCTCGCGCACGCCGACCACGTGACCGCGACCGGCCTCCACCTGGCGAACGCGACGCTGCGCTACACCCCGCGCGCGAAGCCGGTTACGGTCGTTCCCTACGGCGTCGATCTCGCGCGCTTCCAGCCGCCATCCCGCAACGGCGCTCGACCGGCCGAGGTAGTCGTCGGTTCGGTCGCCAGGCTCTCGCTGGAGAAGGGCCTCGACGTGCTGCTACGTGCGTCAGCACGCGTGATCGAGGCTGGACGTCCGCTCCGCATCGTGCTCGCCGGCGATGGCCCGAAGCGCGGCCAGCTGGAGCGACAGGCGCGCAGCCTCGGCATCGCAGCGAACGTCGACTTCAGGGGCGAGCTGGCGCATGAGGACGTTCCAGCCGTCCTCGCGGAGCTCGACATCTTCGCGATGCCGTCGCTCGCCGAGGGCTTCGGCGTCGCCGCGCTCGAAGCGCAGGCGATGGAGCTGCCGGTCGTGGGGTCGCGCGTCCACGGCATCCCGGACGTGGTCGACGACGGACGCACCGGCCTGCTCGTACCTCCGGGCGACGCCGCCGCGCTCGCCGGCGCTATCGAACGGCTTGCCGCCGACGCCGGGCTGCGCGAGACGATGGGCCGGGCCGGCCGCACGTTCGTCGAGGCGCGCTATCGCTGGGAAGAAAACGCGGCGCAGATGGAGCGTCTCTATCACCACCTGCTGCAGTCGACAGAAGCAGAGCGCCATGCTACCGTGACGGCGAGCTAGGAAGAGCCCGCACATCCCCATGCCTGGACCAGAGCAGCCCTTCGTCTCCGTGATCGTCCCAATGCGCAACGAGCGTCGCTACATTGAGCGCTGCCTAAAGAGCCTGGCCGATCAGGACTACCCGCGCGACCGCTTCGAAGTGATCGTCGTCGACGGCAGCTCCGACGACGGCTCCCGCGAGGCGGCCGAGTCGCTGCGGGATGACGTGCCGAACCTCCGCATCGTCGACAACCGGGGGAAGCACACGGCGCGCGGGCTGAACATTGGCCTCGCATTCGCTCAGGGCGACGTGATCGCGCGCGTGGACGCGCACGCCGCCGTCGCGCCAGGCTATCTGCGCGAGGGCGTCGCCGCGCTTGCGCGCACGGACGCGGACGTCGTCGGCGGCCCGATCGAGACGCTGGGCGATGGCCCGGCGGGCGAGGCCGTCGCGCTGGCGATCTCGTCGCCGTTCGGCGTCGGCAACGCGGTGTTCCGCTACAGCGAGAAGGAGCAGTGGACAGACACCGTCGCGTTCCCGGCCTACCGCCGCGACGTATTCGACCGCATCGGCCCGTTTGCGGAGATCGACGGCGGGGAGGACGACGAGTTCCACTACCGCCTCCGCGACGCCGGTGGCCGCGTGCTGCTGACGCCCGCGATCCGCTCGACGTACTACGCGCGCCGTTCGTACTGGGAGCTTGCCCGTCAGTACTTCGGCTATGGCCAGGCGAAGGTCGTAGTGCTATCGCGCCATCCGCGCCGCACGCGCATGCGCCAGCTCGTGCCGTCGGTCTTCGTCCTTGCGCTCGTCGCCTCGGCAATCGTGGCGCTGTTTGGAGGGATGCTCATGCTGCCGGTGGCCGTGCTTGGCGGCGCGTACCTCGCGGCGTCGCTGGCGGTCTCGCTCGCGATCGCGAGCAAGCGCGGCTGGCGATACGCCTTCCGGCTGCCGCTGGCCTTCGCCTGCATGCACATCGCGTATGGATTGGGCTTCCTTAGCGGCCTCGCGCGCCGCTTCTTCCGGCAGCCGGTCGCTGTCCCGCGGGAGGCCGAGGCGCCGTGAACGCGACCGCGACCGCGCCGGCATACAAACGCCGTCCGGAAGGGGCGGGTCCCTACGCCCTCCTCACCGGCGCCGAGCGCTACCTCCACGAGACGCGCGACGAGGCGCTGCTCGCGCTCCTGCGGCGTCATAGCATCGGCACGCTGGCGGGACAGCGCATCCTGGAGCTCGGCTGCGGCCGGGGCGCTCTTCTGCGCAGCCTGCTCCACTACGGCGCTGAGCCTGACCTCCTCGTCGGCATCGACATCGACGCATCGGCGACCGCAG
>JBBDNH010000207.1:384-3476 GCA_040877745.1 Dehalococcoidia bacterium | reverse complement strand
CTTCGGCCTGTGATGCCAAGGCATCCACCGCGCGCCCTTAGTAGCTTGACCTACAGTAAAGCCCGCGCACTATCGATTTGTTCGATTACCTTCGATTTCTCTCAGGCAAGGACGTGGTGCCTGTTCTTCCGCTGTGGAGGCGGAAGAACGCATCGCTGTTCAGTTGGTAACGTGCTGTGGACGGTTGCCCGTCCCTCCGGCTCAAGCGCCGGCCCCGGCCGCGCACGTTCGTGAGCGGTGGGGGTCGACGTTTCAACCCTTACACAGAACATCGGCCCGATGCTTCAGGCCGATGGCACATCGTCACACCAGGTTAGGAGGGAGCTATTCGATTGCGCGAAGAACCTTTATCATCTGGTGGTTGTTCACCTCTTGAATCGCAGTATAACGCTCGCCCTGGCTATTGGCAACCCCCCGATAGTTCTTCGCTGGCTGGTGGAGCCGGGGGGACGCGAACCGCCGACCTGTCCGGCCCGCCGGACCGCTCTTCACGCTGCGCTGCGGCTGGCTGGTGGAGCCGGGGGGACTCGAACCGCCGACCTGTCCGGCCCGCCGGACCGCTCATCACGCTGCGCTGCGCTGCTGGTGGAGCCGGGGGGACTCGAACCCCCGACCTCTGCCTTGCAAAGGCGGCGCTCTCCCAGCTGAGCTACGGCCCCACGAAAGCGTCCTCAGCTTAGCAATGCACTCGCCAAGGCCGCAAGAACAGCCGGCCCGTCGCCCGTCCCTGCCTCACCCCTCCTTCGTGCCGCCGTCGCAATGAAACAGCACCGTAACAATGGCCGCCTAGCAGGGCGACTGGGAAGCTCGTTATCATGAGCACACGCAACATGACCGAGCGACTCGCAAGGATCAGCGCGCGACGTCCCTGGCTGGTGGTGGGACTCTGGGTCGCGATCTTCCTCACCGGCGGCTACTTCGCCTCCGGCATCGGCGATGTCCTCACCACGAGCTTCGAGATCCAGAACGAGCCGGAGTCGATCCGAGGCCAGGAGCTGCTCGAGGAGCGCCTGCGCGGGCCCAGGCAGGCGCAGGAGTTCATCCTCGTCCAGTCCGGCGAGCTCATGGTCGACGACGCGGCATACCGCGCGTTCGTCGACGGGCTGGTGGCCGACCTCCGCGCGCTCGATGAGACGGTCGCCTCCACGACGAGCTTCTACGAGACCGGCGACGTCGCCATGGTCTCCGACGACCGCCGGACGACCGTCGTCCCAGTCACGCTGCTTGGCGACGAGGAAGAGGCCTCGGACAACGTCGGGCCCGTGGTCGACGTGGCGCACGCGGCGAACGGCGAGTCTGGCTTCGAGGTGCTGACGGCAGGGCAGGGGAGCATCTCAAGGACGTTCAACGAGCAGTCGGAGAAGGACCTGCAGCGCGGCGAGCTGTTCGGCATCCCGATCGCGCTGCTGATCCTCATCCTCGTCTTCGGGACGCTGGTCGCGGCCGGCGTGCCGCTGGTGCTCGCCCTCACGGCGATCGTCGCGGCGGTCGGAACCACGGCGCTCATTGGCCAGGCGTTCGAGCTGAACTTCTTCGTCGTCAACATGATCACGATGGTCGGCCTCGCCGTCGGCATCGATTACTCGCTCTTCATCGTCCATCGCTACCGCGAAGAGCGCGTCCGAGGGCTCAGCAAGCACGAAGCGATCGCCCGCGCCGGGGCCACAGCTAGCCGCGCCGTCATGTTCTCCGGCGGCGCAGTCGTCGTGGGGCTGCTCGGGCTGCTGCTGGTACCGAGCAATGTCTATCGCAGCCTGGCGGTCGGCGCCGTGGCCGTGGCCATCTTCGCGGTGCTCGGCGCGCTCACGTTGCTGCCCGCGATCCTGAGCCTGCTGGGCGATAAGATCGAGGCGTTGCGCGTGCCCTTCCGCCGGGCCCAGGTCGATACGGAGGCGAACGGCGGCTTCTGGCGGCGCGTTGCGGTCATCGTCATGGCGCATCCGGTGATCAGTCTGGTCGGGGCGGCCAGCTTGCTCATTGCGGCGGCGATACCGTACTTCACGATCAATTCCGGCCTTGCCGGTGTCAGCACGCTGCCTCCCGGAAGCGAGGTCCGCCTGGCGTTCGAGACGCTCGATGCAGAGTTCTCCGCCGGCGTGCTCGCCCCGGCCGAGGTCGTCGTCGACGCCCCCGACGTTGAGGTGCCCGAGGTGGACGCCGCGATTGACCGCCTGATCGCGGCGCTCGACGCCGACCCGCAGTTCTCGGAGCCGGCCGTCGAGACGAACGACGCCGGTGACCTCGCGCTCGTCTCAGCGCTCGTCGACGGCGACCCCGAGAGCCGGGCGGCGCACGACGCGGTCAAGACGTTGCGCGACGACTACGTGCCCGCGGCCTTCGCCGGCGTGGACGCGGAGGTGCTGGTCACCGGCGATATCGCGATGGAAGAGGACATGTTCGACACCATCACGACGTACACGCCGATCGTCTTCGCGTTCGTGCTCGGCTTGAGCTTCATCCTACTCCTGCTCGTCTTCCGCTCGATCGTGGTGCCGGTGAAGGCGCTGATCATGAACCTGCTCTCGGTCGGCGCGGCGTACGGACTGCTGGTGCTGGTCTTCCAGCACGGCGTGGGGAACGAGGTCTTCGGCTTCCAGCAGACCGAGACGATCGCGGCCTGGCTGCCGCTGTTCCTCTTCGCGTTCCTCTTCGGGCTCTCGATGGACTACCACGTCTTCCTGCTCAGCCGCATCCGGGAGCGCTTCGACCAGACCGGCGACAACGCCGGCTCGGTCGCGTTCGGCCTGAGCTCGACGGCCGGCATCATCACCGGCGCCGCCGCGATCATGGTCGCCGTCTTCGCAGGCTTCGCGATGGGCGACCTGGTGGAGCTGCAGCAGAGCGGCTTCGGCCTCGCCGTCGCCGTGATCCTCGACGCGACGATCGTTCGCTCGATCCTGGTACCGGCCAGCATGCAGCTGCTGGGACGCTGGAACTGGTACCTGCCGAGCTGGCTCGGCTGGCTACCCGAGCTCCGAGTGGAGGAGCCGGCCGTTCGAGAGGGAGCGCCCGCAGGCGGTTCCTGAGCCGGTCATTCCGTGAATAACACAGCAGGCCTGCCATTCGGCAGGCCTGCTGCTCTGCGAAGTGTT
>JBBDNH010000207.1:0-374 GCA_040877745.1 Dehalococcoidia bacterium | reverse complement strand
ACGCTACAGCTAGCTTCCTTCGCTTTGTCCGCTTGCTTACGCCGCGGCGAGCATTCGCTCGACCTCCGGCTCTGCCACCGGAGACGGGCGGACGCTCTCTTCGTACCTGGGCCCGTAGGCGCGCTCGTACGCCTTCTCGACCAGCAGGTCGATGCCCTCGAGCCGTCCGACGCGCTCGCGGCGGCGCTGCTCCCAGAGCTCATCGAGCGCCTGGCTGATCTCGTGGATGCGCTGCAGCACATCGGCGTCGCCTCTGCGACCGTTCGTCGCGGCGCGGTAGAGTCGCGCGCGCTCCTCGGTCAGTTCGTTGATGCGTTCTATCGTGGTCATCTGGTCTTCCTCCTGGCTCTCTACGGCCTCCTCGACTACAAGAC
>JBBDNH010000206.1:0-3479 GCA_040877745.1 Dehalococcoidia bacterium | reverse complement strand
CAGCGGGGCCGCGGCGCCGGTCTGGCGCACGGCCTGCTCCAGCCGCCGCCGGGAGATGCCGAACGGGTAAATGCGCCTCGGCGGGCCGGCGGGCTCCGGCCCGCGTAGCTCCAGGTCGCGCTTCTGCTGCGCCAGCTCCGTGCTGGTCACGACGCGCACGCTGCCCTCCTCGTCGAGCTCGCGCACCTCCGCCGGTTCCTCGAACCCGCGCAGGAGCGCGTCGACGGTGCCGGCGACGTCCTTGTGGAGCGCGACGCGGCCCCAGCTCTGGATCTGCACCAGCACGTCGAACGTGGGCGGCGCGCGCCGCTCCAGCACGCTCTTCTGCGTATGGCGACGGCGCGCCTCCTCGTCCGACAGCGTGACCGACTCGATGCCGCCGATCAGGTCGGAGAGCGTCGGGTTCACCATCAGGTTCTGGAGCTCGTTCCCGTGCGCCGTCGCGACGAGCTGCACACCGCGCTCCGCGATCGTGCGCGCGGCCGCGGCCTCCAGCTCCGTCCCGATCTCGTCGATGACGATCACCTCCGGCATGTGGTTCTCCACCGCCTCGATCATCACCGCGTGCTGCAGCGTGGGCGTCGCCACCTGCATCCGGCGCGCCTTGCCGATCGCCGGGTGCGGGATGTCGCCGTCGCCCGCGATTTCGTTCGACGTGTCGACGATGATCACGCGCTTGCGCAAGTCGTCCGCAAGCACGCGCGCGACCTCGCGCAGCATCGTCGTCTTGCCGACGCCGGGCCGTCCCAGCAGCAGGATGCTCTTGCCCGTCGTCACCAGGTCCTCGATCACGCGAATCGTGCCGTACACCGCGCGCCCGACGCGACACGTCAGCCCGACGATGCGACCGGCCCGGTTTCGGATGCACGAGATGCGATGCAGCGTGCGCTCGATGCCGGCCCGGTTGTCCTCGCCGAAGGAGCCGATGCGGCCTACCACGTGCTCGATGTCCTCCTGCGTCACCTCCACCTCGCTCAACGTGATCTCGCGCGTGGAGAAGCGCGCCTCGGGAGCGCGGCCCAGGTCGAGCACCACCTCCAGCAGGTCGTGCTGGTCGTCCTGCTCGCGCAGCGGCCCGACGATGTGCGGCGGCAGCGCTGCCAGCATTGCCTCCAGGTCGTCAGTGATCAGCTTCTCGTACGGCAGGTCGGACTCCTCTTACGCGGGGAACACTCGCGCCGGGCTCGCCGTAGCGAGCTTCGCCACGGTGACCGTCTTCGTCGTGCGCCTGGCGAAGACACTATACCCGGCCTGCTCGACGAAGCCGCGCTGCTCCAGCCGTTCGCGCAGCCCGACGGCGAACTCCGGTACCAGCGTGAACACCGCCGATTGCTCGGTCAGGCGGCTCAGCGCGGCGTCGATCAGCTGGTCGTAGAGCTCCGGCGCCTCCGGGTCGGCCATCAGGTCGAAGCGGCCTGCTTCGCCGTCCGCCGCCGTCCGCAACCACCCTGCGAGGCCGCCGCGACCTTCCGTCACGCGCTGGAGCGTCGAGCGCGGCTGCGAGAGCCGCTCCCGCACGGCCATCCACTCGCGGAACGTCGCCGCCTCGATGCGCCGCACGGTCTCCGGCGTCCAGCGATTGTACAGCCGGAACGTCGGGTAGGCATCCGCGCGCGTCCAGCGACGGAGCTTCGCGCCCGAGTCGCCGCTCGCGGGAGCCTGGGCCTCGGCGGCGAGCAGGCGCTCGTCCAGGTAGTGCACGAATCCGCACTGGACCGCCGTCGAGGCGACCGCGCTGTCGCACGCCGTCCGCAGAAAGATCTTCTCTGCGCCCGCGCGCCCGGCGTCGGCGGCGATCTGGTCGAACAGGCTCATCAGCACGCTCGTATCGTCCTCCGCCGCGTCGACCAGGCAATCGATCTCCCACGCCGACTTCGCGCCGCGCTTGCGCGCGGAGGCGAGGCCGCGCAGCGTCGCGCCCTTGACGCTGATCCACGTGTGCCGGCCCGTGGCGAACGAGAACCACTGCTCGAGCGCCGCCTCGAGCGCGTGCGCCGAGGCTTCCGCGCCGACGCGGTCGCGCGTAACCGCGACGTTCGGGTACACCTGGCCATCGAACGTAACGAGAGCCGCCAGATCGGTCGGTCGGACGGTGTGGACGTCGGTCATGCCGGGCTAGAGCGACACCCCCTGCTTTGTTAGCGCTCTGCGGCCGCCTTGGCGGCCGGCGCTCGCTGTTCGTGCGCCAGCGCCAGGAAGTACTCGTGGAACCTCGTATCGTCGGTCAACTCCGGGTGGAAGGCCGTCGCGAGCAAATGGCCCTGCTTCGCCGCGACGGCCGTCCCGTCGTCGAGCCGGGCGAGCGTTTCGGCCTTCGCGCCGACCTCCGTGATGCGCGGCGCCCGGATGAACACGCCGCGATAGGGCTCGCGTCCGAGCGCCGGCACGTCGAGGTTCGCCTCGAAGCTGTCGACCTGGCGACCGAACGCGTTGCGCTCCACGGTGATGTCCATCAGGCGCAGTCCCTCGCGGTCGAGGTCGTCCGTGCGCTCTGCGAGCAAGATCGCTCCTGCGCACGTCCCCCAGACCGGCTTGCCCTCGCGCGCCATCGCTCGCACAGGAGCGAGCAGCTCCCAGCGGTGCATCAGCCGCGCGATGGTCGTGCTCTCGCCGCCGGGGATGATCAGGCCGTCGAGGCCGGCCAGCTGCTCGGGCAGGCGTACTTCGACGGCGTCAGCGCCAAGCGATCTCAGGACGGCGATGTGCTCCGCGAAGTCGCCCTGCAGTGCGAGCACCCCGATGCGGTTGATCAAGACACGTCCTCTCCACGTATCAAACGAGCTAGCTCGGTGGCTTCCAAGCCGGACTGAATCAAGATAGACGACAACGTTCGCGCGGGAATCGGCGATTGGCCAACCACGAGCGTTACCTGGCGTTCCCGACCTCGCCAATATCCTCGATATCTCAAGTGGCTTCCGCGCTGTCGAATGAAGGAGATGCCGATCCTCTCCAGGGCCCTTGCGACCTCACGTGTGGAGTAGCGACGGGGCATGGACCGTCAGTTCGTGGATGTGTGGCACGCCTTCGATCTCCTGGTAGAGCATCTCCAGCTCATCCTTGGATGCCTCTTCCAGATGGATCTCGACAGCTTCCTTGATCATCGCTTTCGCATGTGCTTCGTTGTCGCCCTGCGTCACGACGTCGTACTCGATGCACATCGCAACCCACTGATCACTCTCAGCATCCTTGAAAATGACGGCGTGGATCCTCTGCTCAGCCATGCTCTACCAGCCTCTCGCTGCCAGGAGCTCTTCCTTGGGGATCTCGCTCAGCTCCAGGCCGCGCATCGGCTCGCCCAGCCCGCGCGAGACCTTCGCGATGATCTCCGGGTCCTGGTAGTGCGTCACCGCCTGCACCACGGCCTGCGCGACCGCGGCCGGGTTCTCCGACTTGAAGATGCCCGACCCGACGAACACGCCGTCCGCGCCCAGCTGCATCATCAGCGCCGCGTCCGCCGGCGTCGCGACGCCGCCCCCCGC
>JBBDNH010000205.1:0-3510 GCA_040877745.1 Dehalococcoidia bacterium | reverse complement strand
AACCTCATCGCGCTGCCGGTCGTCGACGAAGAGCGCCGCCTGATGGGCATCATCAGCGTCGACGACGTGATGGACGTGGTCGAAGAGGAAGCGACCGAGGACATGTACCGCATGGCCGGCCTGGTGGAGGACGAGAGCCTGGCGCGGCCGGTGATGCGCTCGATCGCGCCCAGGCTGGCGTGGCTGTTCGTCGCCATGGTCTCCGTCTTCGCCGCGGCCGCTGTGGTGGACGCGTTCGAGCACACGATCGCGAGGGCGGCCGCGCTGGCCGTGTTCATGCCCGTGATCGCGGGCCTGGGCGGCAACACCGGCATCCAGACCATCACGCTGGTTGTGCGGTCGCTGGCGCTGGGCCAGATGGAGCTGCGCGACATCCGCAGCGTGTTGCGGCGCGAACTGATCATCGGGCTCACGAATGGCCTCGTGCTCAGTCTCGTGCTGGCGCTGGCGGTCTACCTGTGGAAGGACAACATCGGGCTGAGCGTCGTCGCCGGCACAGCCATGCTGCTGAACATGACCACGGCCGTCACGGCGGGTGTGCTGGTGCCGGTCACGCTGCGGGCGCTCAAGCTCGACCCGGCGCTCGCCTCCGGCGTCCTAGTGACCACGTTCACCGACGTGCTGGGGTTCTTCTTCTTCCTGGGGCTGGCGACGCTGATGATCGACCGCATCGCGTAGCGATCCGCATCGCGTAGCGATCCGCATCGCCTAGCCGGCGGCCGGGCCTTCGCCATCCGGCGTCGCCTCGCCGGCCGGCACGCGTGAGGGGTTCACCTCAACCTGGATGCGTACCTCGGTGTAGTCGCGCGAGCGCGGATAGCGGTCCGCCAGGACGTCGCCCTGGATGTCGCCGCTCGCGTCGCGGAAGTCGATCTGGCCCTCCAGCCCGAACGATGACGTGTCCTGCACCGTCCAGCCGTAGCCCTGGAAGGCTTCCCGATAGAACTCGATCACGTCCTCCTGCGCGTCCGTGGTGAGGAAGACCAGCAGGAAGCTCTCGCTGCCGGGCTCGCGGAAGAACGCGGTGCCCGTCACCGTCGCGCCTGCATACAGCGGCACGTCGGGCGGAAACTCCTTCGGCGCAGGCAGGCTCGGCTTCAGCTCGAACGGCGGCTGCTCGTCCAGGAACGCGCCCGCGTCCTGCATCGAGATCAACACCAGCGTCCGGTCGCCGCCGCCCTCCTCCGCAATCGATACGGCGCCCGCGATGTCGATGTCGTCGACGTTGAAGAACTGGAGCGTATCGAGCTCCGCCGTGGAGAACGAGCCCTGCACCTGCCACGGGTCCTGGTCGAGCGCGCTTTCGTAGAACGAGAACACGTCGTCGCGGCTGTCCGGCGTATCCAGCACGATGAAGTAGAGCACGGGCTGCGCGGCGGCCGCCGGGTCCGCGCCGGGCGACGCCTCGAAGTCGAACGGCGCCGGCTGGCGGCTCGATACGACGAGCGACGCCTCCGGGTAGAGCGGCGGCTCCGCGGGCAGGTCCGGCGGCAGCTCACCTACGAAGCTCTCCAGCGACTCCGAGCCCTCGGTGCCGGCCGCGAGCAGCAGGCCATGGATGATGTCCGCCATGCGGTCGTTGTCGCCGCCCGGCGAGCAGGCGGCAGCTACGAACAGCGTGGAGAGCAGGACGACGGGCAGGACGATTCGCACAGGGGCGGCTCTCGATGCGCCGCCCAGTGGAGACGGCGGATGGGGTGGACGGAGGGATTCGAACCCTCGATCTCCTGGGCCACAACCAGGTGCCTTAGGCCGCTCGGCTACGCCCACCGCGTCTGGCGCTGGAGGCTCGGACAGCAGCCCGAGCCTCCGACGGGTCAGTCTAGCACGCGGCAGGGGCCATCCGAAAGCAGCCGCACTGGTACGTTAACGCGAGCGTGAGTACTTGACAAAGCTGTACGAATCATCGATACTCTGCATGCTAAACGGCGTCCTACGGGATTGGGGCGCCGGGCGCGAACACTCCCCGCAGTAGTAATAGCAAGGAACTGGGCCGGGATGCCTGATCTTCCTGCTGTGTTTCACCCCGCCTGTGCAGGACGGCCATTGGTACTCGTGTCCACGCCGCTTGTCATTGTTGCAGCAGACTAACGCGCGAAAGGAGGGGAGGCCAGGCTGCACTCAACATCGAGCGATTTCGTAGCTCATCACACTACGTAGCAACACACAGACACACAATTTGGAGGTAACGAATGCAACGGACAATTCCTAGGTTTCTGGCGTTGGGCGCCGCGCTTGCCGGCATCGTAGCTCTCGTCGTCCTGGTCATGACCATGGGCAACTCGAGCTCCGGTACCACGGCGTTCGCAGCGGTCACGCCAGCGCCAACGTACGACTGTGACGTCGACCCGACCAAGCCCTGCCCCGACGGCAACCTCAGCGGCGTCGCCGACGTCATCGTGCCGCTCGCTGACTACTACGTCTACATGTGCATCGCGCGGAACGACCACGACTCCGCCACTGACGACATCAAGTCGGCCGTCGTGTGCGTGACGGACAACGACGCGTTCGGTGACCCGAACAACGCGCTCTCCGACATCAACGTGCCGGGTGAAGGCGCGGACGGCGTCGCTGGACCGCCACCGCCTCCGGGCTACTCGACGCTGCCCGTCAACAAGGGCATCGGCAAGTTCGTCACCACGAGTTGGACACCGTCCGACGACGGGCACGCCGACGGGAACACGTACTCGTGCCCGACCGGCACGGTTTCCAACTGCATCATCACGATTACCTGCTTCCCGCGCCTGGGCGCGAGCGTGCTGGGCCAGAACAACATCGCGCTCACAGCGTTCCCTGACCCGAAGGCGCAGATGACCAGCGATGGATTCCAAGAAGGTTATCTGGTCCTGGTGACCGGGGCCACGAACGCCGCCTGTGACTCCTACGATGGCGCCGGCATGGCCGCCGGCGACTGGGGCACTCTGGGTGCCGTGGAGTCCCACCCGGCCGACGACAAGGACGCGCTCTGCGCGGCCACGCCGTGCGACCAGGTCGCCTGGCGTGACTCCGACCAGCGCGCAGCCGACGGCCGCGTCGACTACGACGACGACGGCTGCTCTGACTTCCAGGAGCTGGACAAGACTGACCAATTCAAGTGCGGCGACGACCCGTGGAACCCGTACGACTCCGGTCTCACGGACTACAGCGGGCCGTACACGCTGCTGGCTGAGGCGGCCCGGGCGGACAACGCCATAGCGGGCGCCTACTTCCACTGCATCGCGGACATCCAGCAGACGACGCTACTTGGCAAGACGGACGGGGATATTGTCGCTCGCGCCTACTGCTACATCGACAACCCGGCGGTCCTGGTCAACGCGGCCGTTGCTGGCGCCTGTCCGGCCGCCTGTGGCGACGGCTTCCCCGGCGCGGCGCCGCCGTTCCCGTTCGGTGACACGGACTCCAAGCACACGGAGCTGACCGGTTTCGTCGACAACGCGGACAACACGCTCAAGATCCGCGGCTGCTTCGAGGCCGGACCCGATGCGTGCATTCTTGGCGACGTCTACGTCG
>JBBDNH010000204.1:0-3514 GCA_040877745.1 Dehalococcoidia bacterium | reverse complement strand
CGTCGGCCGCGGACGAGCGCATCGCGCGCGGAGAGGGCGGCGCGCTGACGGGCGTGCCGGTCGCCCTGAAGGACAACATGTGCACGCGCGGCGTGCGCACGACGTGCGGCTCGAAGATGCTGGAGCAGTTCGTGCCGCCGTACGACGCGCACGTCGTCGAGCGGCTGCGCGCCGCCGGCGCGGTGATCGTCGGCAAGACGAACATGGACGAATTCGCGATGGGCTCGTCGGTCGAGCACTCGGCGTTCTTCCCGACGCACAACCCGTGGGCGCTCGACCGGGTGCCGGGAGGATCGTCGGGCGGCTCGGCGGCCGCGATCGCCGCAGACGAAGCGATCGTCGCGCTCGGCTCGGATACAGGCGGGAGCATCCGGCAGCCTGCGTCGCTGTGCGGCGTCGTGGGCCTGAAGCCGACGTACGGCCGCGTGAGCCGCTACGGGCTGGTGGCGTTCGCGAGCTCGCTCGACCAGATCGGGCCGCTGACGAAGGACGTGCGCGACTGCGCGCTGCTGCTGAACGCGATCTCCGGCCACGACGCCCGCGACGCGACCTCGGCGCCGGTCGATGTGCCGTACTACAGCGCGGCGCTCACGGGCGACGTGAAAGGGCTGCGCGTTGGCGTCGTCTCCGAGTACGTGCCCGAGGACCTCGACCCGAAGGTGCGCGCTGTGGCCGAAGCGGCCGCGAAGCAGCTGGAGGAGCTCGGAGCTCACGTCGAATGGGGCGTTTCGCTGCCGAGCACGCGACACGCGCTCGCTTGCTACTACATCATCGCACCGAGCGAAGCGTCGGCGAACCTGGCGCGCTACGACGGCGTGAAGTACGGCTACTCGTATCTGGACGGCGAGGGCATGTGGGACAACATGGAAAAGACGCGCCAGTTCGGCTTCGGGGACGAGGTAAAGCGCCGGATCATGGTCGGCACGTACGCGCTGTCGGCGGGCTACTACGACGCCTACTACCTCAAGGCGCTCAAGGTGCGCACGCTGATCAGCCGCGAGTTCGAGGAGGCGTTCGAACGCTTCGACGTGCTGCTGGGGCTGGTCTCGCCGACGCCGGCGTTCAAGCTCGGAGAGAAGCTAGCCGATCCCTTCCAGATGTACCTGAGCGACGTGTTCACGCTGCCGGTGAACATCGCCGGCCTGCCGGGGATCTCGGTCCCGGGTGGCTTCGTCGAGGGCGCGCCGGGCGAGCGGCTGCCGGTGGGCGTGCAGCTGATCGCGCGCCCGTTCGGCGAGGCGACGCTGCTGCGCGCCGCGCACGCGTTCGAACAGGCGACGTCGTGGCACAAGGAGAGGGCGGGGTTGTAAGATTGAGTCAGATGGAACAAGTTGTACTGCCTGTACGAGTCGAGTCGCTGGAAGAAGGCGGCTATCTGGCGGTCTGCGACGTCATCCAAGGTTGCCATGCCGAGGGAGACACCGTTGGGGAGGCGCTGGAAGAGTTGCAGGAAGTAGCCAAGACCATGCTCGAGGTCTTCAAGGAGGACGGCGTGCCGCTGCCTGCCGAACTCGTGCAGTTTCGTCCCGGTACTGTCATCAAGGCCGAGCTGGTTGTACCCGTGCCTGAATGACTCATGGTGAACTAACCCGCAAGCTCAGGCGGCTAGGCATCGTTTTTCGACGGCAGGCGAGCGGGAGCCACGAGATGTGGCGGAACCCAGCGAACAACCGTTACACCATCATCCCACGGACTACGAAAGACATCAGAAAGGGCACGTTGGCCAAGATCATGAAGGATATTGGCCTGAGGCTCGAGGACTTGGAAGGTGTCTAACGATCCCACGCCACCAGGCGAGCTCGCGGGCCTGCGGGCGTTCGCGGTGCGCGTGGGCGCGCGCGCGGAGCATCGTTCGCCGGAGCGGCCCGAGTGGGTGGAGATCGACGGCGTTCGAGTTGACGTAACGTCGGTTGACAGCGAATGGCGGGAGGAAGACCGGCTCGGATACAGGGTCACCCTACGCGACGGTAGGCGATTACTGTTGTATTATGTCCCCAACGAGGACCTCTGGTCCGGAGTTGTGCAGGCATGACCTACAACGAACACCTCACGCACCGCGGCGCCATTTCGCAACACGTGCAGGCGCTGCCCGCGTCCGGCATCCGCAAGTTCTTCGACCTGCTCAACAGCATGGACGACATCATCTCGCTCGGCGTGGGCGAGCCGGACTTCGTGACGCCACAGGGCATCCGCAACGCGGGCATTCAGTCGATCGAAGACGGGCTGACGCACTATACGTCGAACTACGGGCTGATCGAGCTGCGGCAGGCGATCGCGCACCACATCCAGCGGCTCTACGGCATCGAGTACGACCCGTCGAAGGAGATCATCGTTACCACAGGCGTGAGCGAGGCGATCAACCTGGCGATGCTGGCCGTGGTCGACCGCGGCGACGAGGTGATCGGCCCCGACCCGGCGTACGTCGCCTACGTGCCGACGGTGCTGATCGCGGGCGGCTCCTACGTGCCGGTCGCGACGCTGGCCGAGAACGACTTCAAGATGCAGGCGAAGGACGTGGAGGCGCTGATCACGCCGCGCACGAAGGCGATCCTGATGGGCTACCCCTGCAACCCGACAGGCGCGGTGATGGACCGCGAGGACATGCTCGCCATCGCCGCCGTGGCGGAGCGGCACAACCTGTTCGTCATCTCAGACGAGATCTACGACCGCCTGGTTTACGACGGCGAGCACACCTCCTTCGCGTCGCTGCCCGGGATGCGCGAACGGACGGTGCTCATGGGCGGCTTCTCGAAAGCGTACGCGATGACCGGCTGGCGCCTCGCTTACACGTGCGCGCGCGTCGATATCACGGAGGCGATGATGCGCGTGCACCAGTACATCACGATGTCCGCGCCGACCGTGGCGCAGTACGCCGCGCTGGAGGCGCTGCGCAACGGCGAGGAAGACGTGCGCGGCATGGTAGCCGAGTACGACCGCCGCCGGCGGATGATGGTGCACGAGCTGAACGACATGGGCCTGACCTGCTTCGAGCCACGGGGCGCGTTCTACTGCTTCCCGTCGGTGAGCGTCACCGGGCTCTCGGACGAGTCGTTCGCCGAAGGGCTGCTGATGGACGAGAAGGTGGCCGTGGTACCCGGCTCCGCGTTCGGGCAGTTCGGCGTCGGGCATGTGCGCATCTGCTATGCGGCCGACTATGACCTGCTGGTCGAGGCGATGAAGCGTATCCGGCGCTTCGTCGAGCGGCACCGGGCCTCGACGAAGTAGGTCTACTTCGGCGAAGTAAGCTACACTCCATTCCCGTGGCTCAGTCACCCGTCGATGGCGAAGGCCTCAGCGGCGATCTCGAACTGTCGATCCAGGGCGTGGGTGTGCAGGAGCGGCCGGACGGCGCGCTCGATGTCAGCATCAACAGCTCTCGCGGCGAGATCGCGGCTGTGCTCCACGCGTGCGAGGGCGAGCCGGGCGCGGCGATCTACGCCGGCGGCGCGCTGGGCGGCCTCGATGGCCCGGCGAACGCGATCTACCCGCGCCTGGCGACGGCGCTCGCGTCGCC
>JBBDNH010000203.1:0-3547 GCA_040877745.1 Dehalococcoidia bacterium | reverse complement strand
CGCGACGGCGTGCCGGCGAACGCGACGTCGATCACGTCTTTGCCGATGCCGATCGCCTCGAAGATCTGGGCGCCCTGATAGGACGACACGCACGAGATGCCCATCTTGGACATGATCTTGAGCACGCCCGCATCGACCGCGCTCTCGTAGCGCGAGAGCGCCTTGTCGATGTCGGAGATGTCCTTGAAGCCGCCGGAGAAGAAGATGTTGCTAATCGTCTCGAAGGCGAGGTACGGGTTGACCGCGCTGGCGCCGTAGCCGATGAGCAACGCGACCTGGTGGACGTCGCGCGCTTCCGCCGTCTCCGCGATGATGCTCGCGCGCATGCGCTTGCCTTCGCGGATCAGGTGGTGGTGCACGGCGCCCACCGCGAGCAGCATCGGGATCGGCGCGTTCGCCTCGTCGACGTTGCGGTCGCTGAGGATGAGGATGTCCGCACCGTGTTCGATGGCTTCCGAGGCTGCCTCGCAAACACGGCGCAACGCCGGCTCCAGCCCATCCGCGCCCTCCGAGGTCGGGAACAGGCAGGCAATGACCTCCGATGAGAAGCGATCGGGACCGTTCATCGCCCGAACGGCGTCGATCTGTTCGTTCACCATCAACGGGCTGCTCAGGCGCAGGAGCCTGGCGTGCTCCGGCGTCTCCTCGAACAGGCTGCGACGCTGCCCCAAGTACACGTCCAGCGACATCACCAGCTCTTCGCGGATGGGGTCAATCGCCGGGTTCGACACCTGGGCGAACTTTTGCTTGAAGTAGTAGGAGAGCAACCGGCGTCGCTTCTCGAACGCGGCGAGCGCCGTGTCGTCTCCCATGGAGCCGACCGGCTCCTTGGCGTCCTGCGCCATGGGCTTGATCACGTACTGCAGCTCCTCCCGCGTGTAGCCGAAGGCGATCTGCTGCTGCTGGAGGTTGTGCTCCACCTGCATCGTCTCGACCGAGCAGGAGCGGAGGTACTGGTTCAGGTCCACCAGATGCTCCTGCACCCAAGCGCCGTAGGGCTGCCGGTCGACGACCATGTCCTTGATGTCGTCGTTCGTCAAGAGCACCCCGCGCTCGGTGTCGACGGCGATCATGTGGCCCGGCCCGAGCCTCCCCTTGCGGACGATATGCGCCTCGTCGAGCGCCACCATGCCTGCCTCGGAGCCCATGAGCACGACGCCGTCGTCGGTGACGAGGTAGCGCGCCGGGCGCAGGCCGTTGCGGTCGAGCACGGCACCGACGACCTTGCCGTCGGTGAAGCTGACGCTGGCCGGGCCGTCCCACGGCTCGGTGAGGCAGGCGTGGTACTCGTAGAAGTCGCGGCACGGCTTGGGCATGTTGGGCATGTTCTCCCAGGCCTCCGGGATCAGCATCATCAGGGCGTGCAGAGGGTCGCGCCCGGAGAGGACCAGCGCCTCCAGCACGTTATCGAGGTCTGAGGAGTCGCTGCCGTCGGGCGCGATGATCGGCTTCAGCTCCTCGATCTCGTCCGCCCAGACCGAGGAGTGCAGCTCCGGCTCGCGCGCGCGGATCCAGTTCTGGTTGCCCTGGCGCGTGTTGATCTCACCGTTGTGGGCGAGCATGCGGAACGGCTGCGCGAGCACCCAGTTCGGGAACGTGTTGGTGCTGTAGCGCTGGTGGAAGAGCGCCAGCGACGTCTCGAACTCCGGATTCGCGAGGTCCTTGTAGAACGACTTGAGCTGGTACGCGACGAGCAGACCCTTGTAGACGATTGTCCGGTGCGAGAGCGAAGGCACGTAGAAGCCCTCGATGCCTTCGTCGATGGCCCATCGCTCGGCGCTCTTACGCGCGAGGAGCAGCGCGCGCTCGAAGTCCTCGTCGCTCACGCCGGAGCGGCGGGCCAGCAACAGCTGCTCGATGCGAGGCTGGCTGCGCGCGGCGGCATCGCCCAGGACCGAGGGATCGACCGGGACCTCGCGCCAGGCGAGCACGTCGAGGCCGTGCAGCTTCGCCGCGCGCCCGAACGCCTCGCGGCAGCGCGCGGCGGCCTGGTCGCCGTTACCGGGCAAGAAGACCATGCCCACGGCGAGGTCGGCCGGCTCGACTCGGGCGCCGTGGCGCTCAGCTTCGCGAGCGAAAAAGGCGCTTGGTGTCTGGAACGAGATACCCGCGCCGTCGCCGGTCTTGGCATCGGCGTCGAGAGCGCCGCGATGCGTCAGATTCGTGACAGATTCGAGCGCCATCTCCAGGATGCGGTGCTCCCGCTTGCCGGAGATGTTCGCAACGAAGCCGACGCCGCATGCGTCGCGCTCCTGCCCTCGCTCGTACAACGGACTCTGATACATCGTTCCTCATCCAATACCGAAAGTAGACGCTAATAGTACCACATTTCACAATGGGCTTCGGGCCCCGTGGGCTCGGGCCTTCAGACAACGTGGCGAGGGCGTAGCCCTCGCGCTTCATCCCCTATCGGGAAGGGTGCGCGAATGATACGACACCCCGATAGGGTTGGCAAGCCCGGACCGCGCGACTCCTACCAGATGCCGAGCTGCATCTTGACGTCGTCGCTGGCCATGGTCTTGGGGTCCCAGGGCGGGCTGAAGGTGAGCTCCGAGACGACGTCCTTCACGCCGGGCAGGTCACGCAGGATATCCTGCATTTGACCGTCGATCACCGGGCCGAGCGGGCAGGCCGGGGTCGTCAGCGTGTAGAGGACCTTCACGTTGCCGTCCTCCACGTCTACCTCGTATACGAGGCCGAGCTCCATGATGCTCATCCGAAGCTCGGGGTCAAAGACGTCCTTCAGCTTCTCGCGCACCAGCTCTTCGGTTAGCAGTTCCATCGAACTTCCTCCTACACTTCCTCGTGGCGGGCGCTGTGGCCGCCGGTCTCGCGCTGGTCCAGGGCGTCTTCCAGGGTATGCCAGGCGAGCGTGGCGCACTTGACGCGCACGGCCAGCTTCGCGACGCCCTGGAACGCCTCCAGGTCGCCCAGCTCCTCCGGTACGTCCTCCTCCGGCTCCCTCAGCATCTTGGTGAACTCCTGCGAGAGGCGTCGAGCCTCCTCGACCGGCTTGCCGAGGACGAGGTCGGTCAGCATCGACCCGGAGCCGCGGCTGATCGAGCAGCCGCGGCCCTGGCAGCTCACGTCCTTCACCGTCCCGTTGTCGAACGCGAGACGCAGCTCCACTTCGTCACCGCAGAGCGGATTGTAGCCCTCCGCCACGACATCGGCGTTCGGCAGCGGCTCGGCGTGGTGCGGGCTGCGGTAGTGCTCCAGGATGAGCTCTCGGTAGAGCTCGTCGAACTCAGGCTCCGGTACGCGCTGGGACACGGAACAACCTCGCTGCTGCCTCGATGCCCTCGACGAGGGCATCGAGCTCCTCTTCTTTATTGTAAACGTAGAAGCTGGCCCGGGCGGTCGCCACGACGTCGAGGCGGCCCATCAGCGGCTGCGCGCAGTGGTGGCCGGCGCGGATCGCGATCCCGTACCCGTCGAGGACCTGGCTGAGGTCGTGCGGGTGCAGGTCGCGATAGTTGAACGTCACCGCGCCGCCCCGCTCGGACGCGTCCTGGGGGCCGTACAGCGTGATGCCCTCGACGTCGAG
>JBBDNH010000202.1:0-3548 GCA_040877745.1 Dehalococcoidia bacterium | reverse complement strand
GCCATGGCACGTGTGCGCGACGACGTTCGTGTCCGGCATCTCCATGGCGTTCAACCAGCCATCGAGGCAGTCGCTGGTGCCGCAGATGGTACCGCGAGAAGCGCTGCTGAATGCTGTGGCGCTGAACACGACAGCGATCAACCTGATGCGCGTGCTGGGGCCGGGCATCGCGGGGCTGCTGCTGTTCACGGGCTTCGGGGCGATCTACACGCTGAACGCCGTGATGATCGGCGGGGTGATGGTCTGCACGTACATGATGCAGATCAAGCGCACACGTCGCGAGAGCGAGACCGAGGCCGGCTGGCTGGACGACCTGAAGGAGAGCTTCGCGTTCGTGGGGCGGACGCCGGCCGTGTTCGCCGTGATGGGGCCGGCGCTGATCCTGTTCGTGTTCGGGCTGCCGTATCAGAGCGTGTTCGTGCCGCTCTTCGCGAAGAAGGTGCTCGATATCGGTGACTCCGGCGCGGCGGCGCTCGTGATGGTGACCGGCGCGGGCGCGATCGTCGGGTCCCTGATCATGGCCTCGCAGACGTCGATGCGCCGCCGGGGGGTGTTCTTAATCGCGTTCCTGGCGATCTTCGGAACGGGCCTGCTCTTCTTCTCGCGCTCGACGTTCCTGCCGGTCTCGATCATCGCGCTGATGGCGACGGCGAGCATGAGCACGTCGTACATGGCGCTGACGAACAGCCTGCTGCTGGAGCTGAGCCCGCCGGACATGCACGGGCGGGTGATGAGCCTGATGAGCCTGGACCGGGGGCTGGTGCCGCTCGGCGCGACGATCGGCGGGGTGCTGGCAGCGACGCTCGGGCCGGCGGACGGGCTGCTGGTGATGGCGTGCGTCATTCTGGCGCTGACGGCGATCGTGGCGGTGGGCGCACCGGCGCTGCGGCGGATCTGATTGGCCACAGATGGACACAGATGTGCACAGATGAGGTCAGTCGGAGGTCTCCTCAGCGATCGGGCCTCGAATCGCACTCCCAGCCTCCGACATCCAGGTCATCAGTGTTCATCTGTGCGTATCTGTGGCTATTCTAGCTTCGTTGCCGAGAACAGCGTGCGCTTGAAGCCGAAGAAGACGGACGAGCCGGGGAAGCGTTCGCGGAGGCGGGCGCGGTAGCGCTCCATGAACGGCTCTTTCGCGTCCTCGCGGATGCGCTCCATGTAGGGGACGAGCGCGGTGCCGGACATCCAGTCGGCCAGCGCGTCGGCGTCCTCCAGCACGTGGGGATAGACCTTCTCGAACACGGTGATCTCCTCAGCGCCGCTCTCGTAGAGCAGCTCGCTGTAGTCGTAGATCGGCAGCACGGGCGGCGTGCGGCTCCAGCCGGTGCTCCAGCCATCGAGCGCGTCGCGGAAGGGCGCTTCGGCCGCGATGTCGTCGATGAGGACGTGCGTCGGGTGGTCGAAGTTCGAGGGCACCTGGACGGCGAGCTGGCCGCCGGGCCGCAGCAGCGAGAGCAGCTTCGGGACGAGCGCGCGATGGTCCTCGACCCACTGCAGGGCGGCGTGCGAGAAGACGAGGTCGTACTCGCCTTCGACCGCCTCGATCTCGCGCTGCTCGAATCGCAGGCCGGGGCGCGCGAGCTTCGCGGCTTGCGCGAGCATGTCGGGCGAGGAGTCGACGCCGAGGACGTCGCTGTCGGGCAGCGCGTCGGCGAGGCGTCGCGTGAGCTCGCCGGTGCCGCAGCCAAGGTCGATCACGCGCAGGCCGTCGCGGACGCGGATCAGGCGCAGCAGATCCTCGAAGGGCGCGGCGCGCTGCGCCTTGAACTGCTCGTAGCGCTTGGGGTCCCAGGGCATCTTCGATGTTAGAAGTTCGAGGTTCGAGGTTCGAACTACTGGCCGGAGTCTAGCACGACGACGCCCAGGGTGCCGTCGACGGTGATGGTCTGGCCGGTCTTGATCATGCGCGTGCCGTACTTGACGTTGACGACGGCGGGGAGCCCGTACTCGCGGGCGACGGTGGAGCCGTGGGAGAGCGTGCCGCCGATGTCGACGACGACGCCGGCGGCGGCGACGAAGAGCGGCGTCCAGCCGGCGTCGGTGACGGGCGCAACGAGGATCTCGCCGGGCTCGATGGTGGCGTCCTTGCGCGGGTCGAGGATGACGCGCGCCCTGCCGGTGACGCGGCCGGGCGAGACGGCGATGCCGCGCAGGGTGTCGCCGTCCGGCAGGGGGCGCTCGCCGGGGCCGAGCGGCTTGGGCCGGCCGCGGAAGTATTCCGGCAGCGCGACGTCCTCGTTGCGCCGCGCCTCCGTCTTGCGCCGGTCGATCCGCTCGTAGGCGGCGGCGCGGTCGAGCTCGCCGCGAACGAGGGCGTCCACGTCATCGAGCGTGAGGAAGTAGAAGTCGAAGACATCGTCGAGCAGGCCGCGGGCGGCGAGGCGGCGCGCCAGCTCGCGCGTGAGGCGACGGCCGCGCTGCGTGCCGCGCACCAGGAGCGATTTCGTGTGCTCGCGCGAGGTCACGGAGTCCTGCCCGACCTTGAGCAAGCGCCGGAAGACCGGCCGGCGCCACCAGCTCAACCGCGCCAGGCCCTCGCGGGTCGCCTGCTCTCGCTCGTGGCGCTGGCGCTCCTCGATGCGGGCCGGGCTGAGCGCGTCGTCCGCCTGCAGGTAGTTGCGGATCATCGCAAAGACCGTCGGCAGGTCCTCCTCCCAGCTCTCGGCGGCGATCTCCGCCTCCATGACGCTGCGATGGCCGTGGCGCTGGAGGAACTCGGCGAGGCGGCGGCGGAACGCCAGCGCGTCGTCGCCCTCCAGCGCGGCGACGCGGCGCTCGATCTCCGTGCCGTCGTGCGACGCGAACGCCTCACGCAAACCTTCTGAGGCGAGGACGAGGCGCGAGAGGTCCCACAGCTCGTAGGCGGGCTGGGCGCTCTCCAGGCTGGCGAGGCCGGTGCAAAGGCGCGCGTGCAGACTGCCGTCCTCATCGTCGAGCCAGCTCCGTGTGAGGGCGCGCAGCATGTCGAAGCGGGCGCTGGTCAGTCCGGCGCCGGAGATGTGCGTGATCGCAACATCCGCGCCGGGCATGAGCCCCTCCTCGATCAGGCGGAGCAGTGCTTCGTCGTCGAGGTCGCTGCGCGTGCGGTCCGCCAGCTCCAGCTCGAACTGGTCGACGGTGCGCTCTGCGCGGCGGACGTCGGCGCCGTAGCGGAGCGTGAACCAGAGCATGCGCGGCAGCGTGTTCACGTAGCGCCAGAGCTTCCGTGGCGAGAACGGCGTGGGCTGCGGCAGCAAGTCGCGCGGGATGTCGTAGAACTGGTCCATGATGCCATCGACGCTGGCGAAGGGGATCTGGTCGGACACGTCAGCCGTGAGCGTGACGTTGAGAAACGGCCGGCCGTAGAAGATGGCGTTGAAGATGACCGGCTTCTCGAGGCGCAAGCCCATGCGCTCGATCCCCTTCTCGCCGAACTCTTCGAGCATCTTCAGGTTGATCGAGCAGTTGAACGGCGAGAGCTGGTCCGGCAGCACCTCCTGAACGTTGCCAGCCGTCCAGACGATGTTCGGGTCGACCTCGGTGTCGAACTCGGACACCCACTCTTC
>JBBDNH010000201.1:0-3559 GCA_040877745.1 Dehalococcoidia bacterium | reverse complement strand
CTCGATGGCCGCGCAGGACGGCCAGCCCGAGGAGCAGGCGGCGCTGCTCGTCGCCGCTGTGCTCGCCCACCAGAAGAAGCGCCGGCCCGCGACCATCGATGCGCCGTCCGGCGAGGTCGGGTCGTGGAAGAAGGTCGGCCGCGACCGGTTCCTGGAAGGCAGGCAGGCGGCCCAGAGGCGCGGATGGCGACAACATACCAGCTGACGCTCGACGGCACGGAGCACGAGCTCGAAGTCGAGGAGCACGACCGGGCGTTCCGCGTGCGGCTCGGCGACGCGTGGTTCACGATCGAGCTCCAGCGGCTGGGCGAAACGGCGCGCTACTCGCTTCTGCTCGACCGTCACCCCTACGACGTCTTCGCTGAAGAGGGGCCGCATGGCTACCACGTTGTCATCGGCGCCCGCACGTTCGCGATCACGACGCCCGGCCTCAAGCGCGGACGCCGGTCGGGAGACCCGGCCGACGTGGAGGCGGTCCCAGACACGGGGGAGTGGGTGCTCACGTCGCCCATGGCGGGGGTGGTGCAGCAAGTGATGGTGCAGCCCGGGGACGAGGTCGAGGCCGGCCAGGTCGTGATGGTGGTGGAGGCGATGAAGATGCAGAACGACCTGCACGCGCGAAGGGCCGGGACGGTGAAGGCCGTCTACGTCTCCGCGGGCCAGCGGGTGGACCAGGGAGCGCCTCTGTTGGTGCTGCTGTGATCGGACGTGATTGACGCGTTCGCCGCCTGTTCGTTATAGTGATGGTCTGTAATATGTCGACGAATCGGTTCGGCACGAGGGTGCGGGTATAGCGCGCGAAGTCCGTCGCAACGAGCGTATCCGCGCTCGCGAGGTTCTCGTCATCACAGATGACGGAGAGCGGCTCGGCGTGCTCCCCCTGCAGGAAGCGCTGGCCGCCGCTCGCGAACGCGACCTCGACCTGGTGGAGGTGGCTCCGAGCGCGGTACCGCCGGTCTGCCGCCTGCTCGATTACGGCAAGTACATGTACGACCAGGCGAAGCGCGAGCGCCTGGCCGGGAAGCAGCACCACCACGGAGAACTTCGGGAGGTGCGCTTCAAGGTCAAGATCGGCGACCACGACCTCGCGCTCAAGGTGCGCCGCGCCGAAGGGTTCCTGCGCGAGGGCGACAAGGTGAAGCTCTCGGTCATGTTCCGTGGCCGCGAGAACGCCCACCCTGAGATCGGCCGCGGGCTGCTTCTGCGGGTGCAGGAGGCGCTGAACGAGGTCTCGATTGTAGAGAAGCCGCCGACCATGGAAGGTCGATTTATGAACATGATCCTGGGTCCAATGAGCGCACGACAGCAGAAGGAACAGCAGGAGGCTGCCCCCAAGGAGGACGCGGCGAAGGTCGCTTCGTAGGACAAGATGCCAAAGCAGAAGACACACAAGGGAGCCTATGGACGTCTGGGCGTGACCGGCCGGGGCAAGATCACGCGCCGCAAGAGCAGCGTGAACAACTACCGTCGCAAGAAGGCGCCCCGCGCCAAGGGCCAGTTCGACGAGATGATGGTCATCTCCCCCACCGTGCGCAAGCGCATGAGCAGACTGCTTCCCTACGCCCGCCGAGGATAGACTGAGATGAGAGTCAAACGAGGCGTGACGGCGCGCAGGCGCCACAAGGCCATTCTCAAGCTCGCCAAGGGCCACCGAGGCCAGCGCCACCGGCTCTTTCGACGAGCGAACGAGTCGGTGCTGCACGCGCTCGACTACGCCTACCGCGACCGGCGAGACCGCAAGGGCCAGTTCCGCAGACTGTGGATCATGCGCATCAACGCCGCCGCGCGCCTGCAGGGGCTCACCTACAGCGCCCTGATCAGCGGGCTCAATAAGGCCGGCGTGCAGATGGACCGGAAGATCCTTGCGGACGTCGCCGTCCGCGACCCCACCTCGTTCGCCGCCATCGCGGACCAGGCGAAGGTAGCGCTAGGAGCTAGCTAGACCCCCTCACCCCCCGGCTGTTACAGTATGTAGGGACATCTGCCGATGACTATACGGGTTCTTAGTGACTGAACAAGCCAGATATGATAAGATGAGCGTACACACTAGCACTACGTTCCAGGAGGGATTCTAGTGGCTCATGTGAGCGAGGCTCGGCAGCTAGCACCGGAACAGACAGGCGTATCACGGCTACTAGGGCGAATTCCTCTCCCTAGGCGCCCTGTATCGCGGTTTCTCTTCGAGGTCTCGGTCATCTTCATCGGCTACGTCGCCTACCAGCTCACGCGCGGCGTGGTCGAGGGCGGCCGCGTCGACGATGCCTTCCGGAACGCCGACACGCTCATCGCGCTGGAGCAGTCGCTTGGCATCTTCTGGGAGAAGCAAGCCCAGGCGATGATCATCGGCAACAACTTTCTGATCGACTTCTTCAACTGGATCTACATCTGGGGCCACCTGCCGGTCGTGGGCATCCTGGCGATCTGGGTGTACTTCTTCCGCCGGCCGATCTTCGCGCGCTACCGCAACGCGTTCATCATCTCGGGCATGATCGGACTCTGCTTCTTCTTGCTCGTTCCGATGGCCCCTCCGAGGTTCATCGTCGAGGCGGGGTTCGTCGATACGATTACGCTGCACGACAAGGTGTACCACGCGCTGCAGGCGCCCGGCTTCGTGAACCAGTACGCCGCGATGCCGAGCCTCCACCTGGGCTGGAATCTGCTGGTTGGGCTGGCCGTGTTTGAGGCAGCGAAGGTGTGGATCTGGAAGGCGTTCGGCTTGTTCATGCCGATCCCGATGCTCGCCGGCATCATCTTCACCGGCAATCACTACTTCCTGGATGCCGTGGCCGGCGTCGCGGTAGCGCTCGTTGCGCTCTGGCTGGCGACCCAGCTCAACCGCATGTTCCGCGGCACGCCGATCCACACGGTCCTGGTCTAGGCCTAGACCGTCTGGTCTAGCCCGGCGCTTAGCTCCCCGTTCCTGATCGCAGCCAACAACGCCAGGTCTTTGCTGGTCACGCCCGCGCCCCAACCCAGCACCCGCCGCGCGTCTTCCGGCGTCTCGACTGCCCACGACACGACCGGCCCCACGCCGCCCGCGCGCAGCTCGAGCATGATCTCCTGCGTCAGGATCCGGCTGTCGACCGAGACACAGCGAATCTCGCGGCGCGCCAGGCGCGGCCGAAGTTCGGCGAGGCGTTCGATCTTGCCCAGCGTGTAGAAGAGCGGCGCGTCAGGCAGCAGCTCAGCCAGCCGGTCGAGGAACGGCCATGTCGGTGTGCTGAACGCGACCGAATCGCCAGCGCCGGCCTGACGGACGGCGCCGGCCACCGCGTCCGGGATCCTGGCCTCGCTGCCCTTCAGGTCGATGAACAGCCGGCCATGCCCGGATGCCGCGGCGAGCACGTCGTGCAGCAAGAGGCGCGGCGTCCAGCCGGGCTTGAGCGTCCAGCGCTCCCAGAGGAACGGGAGCGGCCCGGCGGTCTTGTCGTGGCGCACCTCCAGGCGGCCGCGACGCAACCAGACGTCGGCCTCCGCGAAATCGACGCCGGTCGCGAACGCTTTGGCGAGGGCCGCGAGGTCGTTACCTGCGCGATGGGCAACGAGCGGCTGGAGCGGA
>JBBDNH010000200.1:0-3561 GCA_040877745.1 Dehalococcoidia bacterium | reverse complement strand
CCTCCGGCCAACCTGGCCCTTCATGCCCCACGATTCACGGTGGCGTCTACGAAAGCCTGCAGCGCAGCTGCGATGGGCGCCGTCGGCGAATCATGCCGCCGACTTCAGTCGGCGGGTAGAGACCACCAGACAATCGCCCGCCGTCGTCTGCATGCCCCACTATTCACGATGGGATCGGTTTCATGCCGCAGACTTCTCGCCGCAGCGAGTCCGCCTTTGGCGGACAGTCCGCGGTAGAGATCGTCACGGCAGCATCTCGCGCTCGCCCAGCACCCGGCGTCGCGCCGCCTCCGCGCGCGAGCGCAGCTTGAGCAGTCGCTGCTCGCCGATCTCGGCCAGCACAAGCTCGCGCACGGCGTCGTTCGTGAAGTCGTAGACGTTCGGCTGGCCCGGCGCCGCGGCCAGCACGCCCGCGTTCACCGTCTCGCGCAGGTCCTCCACCATGTCCTCCTCGCTCACGCGAGCGAGGTGGCGTAGCACCGCGTAGCGGGCGCCCCGCCCGCACGCCGCGACGTAGTCGAGCAGCCGCCGGGCGCTGCCGGAGAGCTGGTCGATGCGCTGGCGTTGGTCATCGGGCCCGGTTGACATGTCAGCAGGTCTCGTAGGTTCTTAGCGGGTTGTTAGCGTTCTCTTAACACCTTCACCCTATAGTAGGACGTGAAGGGTGCACCACGAGAATTGCTCCCCCTCTCGTGGAATGCCCGCCGCAAGGGCCAGGACTACGCTCCATGACCTCGCTTTTGGTGGAGCCATCCTGGTTCTCGCTTTAACCGCCCATTTGATCGCCGCTTACTTAATCGCATAGGCGTTCGGCGGCGAGCCGACGCCTCCCCGCAGATAGAGCGGCGCCGACGTCAGGAGGAACTCGTAGACGCCGTCCGCGGCGCAGTCCTCGGCCAGCTCCTCCAGGCTCCACAGCTCCCCGAACGGCATCCCCAGGTAGCACAGCGCGCGCACGTGCAGTGAGCCCACGTCCAGGTCCCACGGCCACGGCTCCAGCGCCGGGCAGTCCGAAGCCACCGCGGCTACCCGATGGTCCCACAGCCAGCCGGCCATCTCGCGGCTGCCTTCCAGGCCCGGCGCGCGCAGGTTGTTCGCGAGCTGCTGCCGCGTGGCCGTTCCGGCCGCCATGTAGGTCTGTTCCCAGCCCGTCCGCACCAGCACGATATCGCCGGGCTCGCTGCTGAGGCGCTGCGCCGTGATCGTCGCGTCGAGCTCAGCCGTCTTGATCGCGCGCGGCGAGAGCGCCTCGATCGGGTCGCCCTGCGACGCCAGGTAGCGCGCGACGTCGAGCAGCACGCCCCGCCCGATGATGCCGTGCTTCGCCCAGCCATCGATGCCGTTCTTGGAGTCCTCCGTGCCGGTCACGTGCTCGGGCCGCACGCCGTTGTAGAAGCCGTGCTCGCCGTGCCCGACGTGGCAAAGGCTGTCCCACTGGCTGGACGCCTGCAGGTAGAAGTTGTCCAGGTGGTCGTCGGAGCCCATGCGCTCCGCGCCGCCCCCGCGGTGGATCGTCTGCTTGTACGCGCCGCGACGGAACAGCGGCGGGTCGGGCAGGTGCAGCGGCAGGTCGAGCCGGAAGACCTTCCCCGTCCGCGCCAGCTTCGCCGCCGCCGCAACGCGCTCCGCCGTCAGGAAGTTCACCGTGCCGAGCTGGTCGTCCTTGCCGAACAGGCCCCAGGCGGAGCCCTTCGGCGCGTCCTCGCGCTCGGACAGCTCAGCGTAGGAGGGTAGGGAAGCGAGATCGATGGCCATGGCGACGCTCCTTCGTGGTTGAGATTGGCGAGCGCATGATAGCAGCGATGGGCTGTCAGTTGTCAGCTATCAGCTATCAGCGTGCGCCGTGCCCTCAGGCGCCCCCACCCGATCCGACAGATGTACTCTCCCTCGGAGAGTGTACAGAGAGGGAGAGGGCAAGGCCCTGCCCGCCTATGGGCGGGGAGTGGCGGGGTGGGGACTGATAACTGACAACTGACAACTGAAAGCTGACCGCTAACTACTGACTACTGAGAACTGAAGACCACCCCTCCAGCGCCTCCGCCGCTTCCGACCAGATCTCCTCGCGCGTGCGGCCGGACGACTTCGGCGCCGCGAACCCGTGGTCGGCGGCCTCCATAATATGCACCTGCGACCCGCGCATCTTCTTCGCCGCCGCGCGCAGCTCCTCCGGCGACGCGAACGCGTCGCGGCTGCCGGAGCAGAAGAGCGTCGGGACGCTAATCGAAGGCAGGTGCTCGTCGCGTTGCTTCTCAGGGTTGCCGGGAGGGTGCAGCGGGTAGGCGAAGAGCGCCAGCGCGTCCGCCGCCTCCCCCTGCGCCACGATGTGCGAGCCGATCCGCCCGCCCATCGACCGTCCGCTCACGATGACCCGCCGGCCCTCGCCGCGCAGCGAGTCGAGCACCGCGCGCCACGTCGCCTCCAGCATGCGCGGCGGGTCGGGCCGCGACCTGCCGGCCTCCTTGTAGGGGAACTGGAAGCGCACGGCCAGCGCGCCGCCATCGGCCAGCCGGCGGCAGAGATAGCGCCCGAACGGGTCGTGCATGTTCGAGCCCGCGCCGGGCGCGTAGACCAGCAGCCAGCCGTTGTCCGCGCCCTCAGGCTCGGTGCGCATCGCGCTGATCTCGCCCTCTACGACGCCGATCTTGATCTGCTGCTCGGTCATGGCGACCAAGCCTACCACACTGCTATAGTGCTCGATGCTGGAGGTACCCATGGCTATCGAAATCAGGCCCATCACGCCCGAAGAATTCGACGCCTTCGACCAGGCGATCTTCGTCGGTTTCGGCAATCCGACCGTCACCCCCGAGGTCAAGGACACGCAGCGCGCGCTCTGCGAGTTCGACCGCACGCTGGCCGCGTTCGACGGCGACGAGATCGTCGGTACCACGGGTATCTTCTCGTTCGACATGACGGTGCCCGGCGCCACCATGCCGGTCGCCGGCGTGAGCTGGGTCTCCGTGAAGCCGACGCACCGCCGCCAGGGCGCGCTCACGCAGATCATGCAGCGCCAGCTCAACGACGTGCGCGACCGCGGCGAAGCCATCGCGGCGCTCTGGGCGTCCGAGAGCATCATCTACGGCCGGTTCGGCTATGGGCTCGCCGCGCAGGGCATCGAGCTCAAGATCGCCCGCGAGCACACGTCGTTCGCGCACCAGCCCGAGGTCTGCGGCCGCACGCGGCTCGTCTCCCGCGACGACGCCCTGCAGGCGTGGCCCGCGGTCTACGACCGCGTCCTACCCTCGCGGCCCGGCATGTACAGCCGCAGCGAGGCGTGGTGGTCCCACCACGCGCTCGGCGAGCACGACGATCGCGGCGGCGGCTTCTCCGGCCGCTTCTACGTGCAGTACGAGGAGGACGGCGAGCCGCAGGGTTACGCGCGTTATCGCATTCAGAGCGGCGACAACGACGGCGCGCCCGGCGGCACGCTCGCCGTGCAGGAGCTGATCGCCGCCACCGACGCCGCCTACGCGGGCCTCTGGCGCTACGTCTTCGGCGTCGACCTCGTCGCCACCATCCGGGCGCGCTGGCGCAGCGTCGACGAGCCGCTCATGTGGATGCTCG
>JBBDNH010000199.1:0-19737 GCA_040877745.1 Dehalococcoidia bacterium | reverse complement strand
TGCGCCAGCAATCCGCTCTCCACCCAAGACGACGCGGCAGCAGCGCTCGTCGCGATGCACGGCATCCCCGTCTACGCCGTCCGCGGCGAAGACGACGCGACATACTACAAGCACATCCACGCCGCTCTCGAGCACAAGCCGCAGGTGACGATGGACGATGGCGCGGACCTTGTCGCGACTCTTCACAAGCAGCGCCGCGAGCTGCTCGACGGCGTCGTCGCCGGCACCGAGGAGACGACGACCGGCGTCATCCGCCTGCGCGCGATGGCCAAGGACGGCGCCCTCGCCTACCCCATCATCGCGATCAACGACGCCGACACCAAGCACTTCTTCGACAACCGCTACGGCACAGGCCAGAGCACCATCGACGGCATCACGCGCGCCACGAACATCCTCTGGGCCGGCAAGAACGTCGTCATCGCCGGCTACGGCTGGTGCGGCCGCGGCGTCTCGATGCGGGCGCGCGGCATGGGCGCGCAGGTGATCGTCGCCGAGGTCCAACCGCTGCGGGCGCTGGAGGCCGTCATGGACGGCTACCGCGTGATGCCGATGATGGAGGCGGCCGCGATCGGCGACATCTTCATCAGCGTCACCGGCGACATCCACGCCATCGACAAGCACCACATGGAGGCGATGAAAGACGGGGCCATCGTCGCGAACTCCGGCCACTTCAACGTCGAGCTGAACCTGGAGGCGCTCGCGGACATGGCCGAGGCGCGCCGCCAGGTCCGCCCCTACGTGGAGGAGTTTCGCCTGGGCAACGGACGGCGGATCTTCGTGCTGGGCGAGGGCCGTCTGATCAACCTCGCCGCTGCGGAAGGCCACCCCGCCAGCGTGATGGACATGAGCTTCGCGAACCAGGCGCTCTCCGTCGAGCACCTCGTGCTGCAGGAAAACCGTCTGGCGCCGGACGTCTACGACGTGCCGCGCGAGATCGATGACGAGATCGCTCGGCTGAAGCTGGCGGCCATCGGTGTGCGCATCGACGAGCTGACGGACGAGCAGCGCAAGTACCTATCGAGCTGGGAAGAAGGCACGTAAAGGAGCGAACCATGGGCGAAACAACCTTCATGAACGCAAGGCAGCTGTTCCTGACCTCGGAGTCGGTCACGGAAGGGCACCCCGACAAGCTGTGTGACCAGGTCTCGGACGCGATCCTGGACGCGATCATCGCGCAGGACCCGAATGCGCGCGTCGCGTGCGAGACGGCCGTCACAACCGGCCTCGTCGTCGTGATGGGCGAGATCTCGACCGATTGCTACGTCGACATCCCTGCCATCATCCGCAACACGGTGCGCGAGATCGGCTACACGCGCGCCAAGTTCGGCTTCGACTTCGAGACCTGCGGCGTCACCGTGTCGATCAAGGAGCAGTCGCCCGATATCGCGCAGGGCGTCGATCACTCGCTCGAGGAGCGAGAGGGCCAGGTGAGCGAGGAGGAACGCGCGCTGGAGCGCGGCGCCGGCGACCAGGGCATGATGATCGGCTTCGCCTGCAATGAGACGCCGGAGCTGATGCCGCTCTCCATCTCGCTCGCGCACAAGCTCTGCCGGAGGCTCTCGCAGGTCCGCCGCGACGGCGTGCTCGACTACCTGCGCCCGGACGGCAAGTCGCAGGTGACGGTGGAGTACGAGTACGGCAAGCCGAAGCGCATCGACGCCATCGTGGTCTCGGCGCAGCACGACCCGGTTGTTCCGCACGACAAGCTCCGCCAGGAGATCATCGACCTCGTGGTCCACGAGGTCATCCCGCCGGGGCTCCTCGACGAGCAGACGCGCTACTTCGTCAACCCAACCGGCCGCTTCGTGATCGGCGGCCCGATGGGTGACGCGGGCGTTACCGGACGCAAGATCATCGTCGATACCTACGGCGGCGCCGCCCGGCACGGCGGCGGCGCGTTCTCCGGCAAGGACCCCTCGAAGGTCGACCGCTCCGCCGCCTATGCGGCGCGCTGGGTCGCGAAGAACGTCGTCGCGGCCGGCCTCGCCGACCGCGTGGAGTTCCAGCTCTCGTACGCGATCGGCGTCTCGCACCCGACCTCGATTGGCATCGAGACCTTCGGCACGGGCAACGTCGATGACGACACGATCCTGCGCGTGGTAAAGGAGCACTTCGACCTGCGGCCCGCGGCCATCATCCGCGATCTGGACCTGCTGCGCCCGATCTACCAGCCCACCGCAACCTTCGGGCACTTCGGCCGCGAGGACATCGACGCGCCGTGGGAGCGCACCGACCGCGCGCCGCAGCTGCGCAAGGCCGCGGGCCTGGACGGCAGCGCGCCCGTCGCCAGCGAAGCGCCGGCCCGGGCGCGCGGGTAGCGGGGCGCTTCTGGAGGCAGCCATGCCGATCGCAGGGACTGGCGAAGAGACCGCGTTTGATCATTTCATCGACCAGGTGAAACGGCGTTATCAGCCGCAGAAGGTACTTCTCTTCGGGTCGCGGGCTCGTGGCGAGGCCTCGCCGAACAGCGATTATGATCTCCTGGTTGTTGCCAGCACGTTCGAGGGTACGAAGCTCACCGATCGAGCTACGGAGATCTATCGCACCTGGCCGCTCTGGGCTGGGCTCGATTGCATCTGCCTTACTCCGGCGGAGTTCGAGCGGTCACGCCGTAAGGTCTCCATCGTCCGGGAGATCGATCGGGAAGGGATCGCCCTGTGAGCGAAGAGGCGGAACAGTGGTTTCGCCTGGCAGAGACCGACCTCCGGACAGCGGAACAACTTCGCGACGACAAGATCTACTATGCGGCTGTCTTCTTCGCACAGCAGGCCGCCGAGAAGGCGCTCAAGAGCCATTGGATCGCGCAGCGCGCAGAGCTCGCGCCAAGAACGCACAACCTGGTAGCGCTTACGACGGAGCTTGGAGGCGGCGACGACCTCATCAGCGCTGCAGCGGAACTGAGTCCGGAGTACGTAATGACACGCTACATTACACCGGAGGTCGCTTCACCGGAGGACCTCTATGACGATGACAGCGCCACAGTGCACTTGGAGGCCGCGAGGCTGATTCTGGACTGGATTCGCGGGCAGGCCGCCTAGGAGCCGAGCTCGGATGTACGCCATCATCATCGCGGGCGGCAAAGCAGAGCGGCTCAAGCCGCTCACCGACGACCGGCCGAAGCAGATGCTCCCTGTACTCGGCAAGCCGATCCTCGAATACCAGGTCGAGTGGCTGCGCGAGAGCGGCGTGACGGACATCATCATCGCCTGCGGTCATCTCGCCCACGTGATCCAGGACTACTTCGGCGACGGCAGCCGCGTTGGTGTGCCCATCCGGTACTCGCTGGAGGAGGAGCCGCTCGGCCGTGGCGGCGCGCTGAAGCTGGCGTACCGGCAGGTGCCGCCGGGCGAGCCGTTCGTGATCGGCGCGAACGGCGATAACCTGCACACGCAACCCCTGGCGCCCATGATCCGCCGGCACAAGCGCGCCGGCGCCGTCGCGACGCTGCTCCTCACGCAGCTGCGCAGCCCGTACGGCATCGTGCGCCAGCGCGGCAATCGCATTACCGGGTTCACAGAGAAGCCGCTCCTGCCGCACTGGATCAGCGCCGGCGCGTACATCCTCGGCCGCGAGTTCTTCGCGCGGCTGCCCGACATCGGCGACCACGAGGACACGCTCTTCCCCCAACTGGCCGAAGAGGGCAAGCTGTACGGCTTTCGCTCGCACGCGTACTGGAAGGCAATCGATACTGTGAAAGACCTCAAGGAGGCAGGGGTCGACCTCGAAGCTGGACGCTGGAGGCTGGAGGCTCGATGACCGCCCCGACAGCCCTGACGGCGCTCGACGACCGGGCGACGGTCGATCGGCTGGACCCGCACGGGCTGCTGGGTCGCATCGAGGCGCTGCCGGAACAGTGCGAGGAGGCCTGGCGTTGCGCGGGCGAATTCGAGCTGCCTTCTGCGTACCGGGACGCGCGCGAGGTCGTCCTGCTCGGCATGGGTGGCTCCGCCATCGCCGGCGACATCGTGCGCTCCATCGCCTCGACCTCCGGCCGGAAGCCGATCTACGTTGTGCGCGGCTACGACGCGCCGGGGTTCGTGAGCGAGCAGACGCTCGTTGTCGCGTGCAGCCACAGCGGCAACACGGAGGAGACGCTATCGAGCGTTCGCCAGTCGCTCGACGCGGGCGCGCGCGGCATCGCCGTGACCACGGGCGGTGAGCTGCGCTCGCTGGCCGGGGAGCGCGGCATTCACTGTTTGAGCTACGACTACGACGGCGAGCCGCGCTCCGCGATCGGCCACCAGCTCATGACCCTGCTTTCGCTGGCAGAACGAGCCGGGCTGCTAGCATCACAGGGCGATGCCGTGGCAGAGGCCGTCTCGCTCATGCGCGAGCAACGCGCGCGAATCGGACATTCGACGTCGAGCGACAGGAACGCGGCCAAGCAGCTCGCGGGGCGACTGCGCGGCAAGCTGCCCGTGATCGTCGGTGGGGGAGTGCTATCCGATGCGGCCTATCGATGGAAGACGCAGATCAACGAGAACGCCAAGAGCTGGGCCTTCCACGAGACGATGCCCGAGCTGAACCACAACGCGATCGCCGGCTTCGGGCTGCCGGAGGAGCTCGTCCCGCGGCTGCACGTCGTCTTCCTCCATCATTCGGCTCTCCATCCGCGCCTGCGCCTACACTACGACGCGGCGGCCGACGCCCTCACGGCGGCTGGCGTCGCGCATGAGCGCGTCGAGGCGCTCGGCTCAAGCGGGCTCGCGCAGGCGCTCACCTCGCTCCACTTCGGCGACCTCGTGAGTTACTACCTGGCGCTGCTGAACCGCGTCGAACCGGCGCCGGTCCAGGCGCTGGACAAGGTCAAGGCGAAGCTCGCCCAGAGCTAGCGGAACCTGCGGGCGCTCGCCGGGGTATCCATGGCGGAGGCGAGATCCGATGTATCGTCTGCTTTCGACGCTTGCCATTGCCGCGCTGCTGTTCGTCGTCCACGCTACCGCCGCCGACGCCAAGACGCCGAACTACGTGATCAGCGGCGGTGAGCTCGGGGAGTACGCCGCGCGGTTCTGGGACACACGAGAGGACGGCCCGTTCACGCAGTCGCTGGAACGTATTGAGCCGCCCGCGCTCCGGCCATCCCTCGCGTACGACCTCTATACGTCGTTCGGCAATTTCGCCGTGCCGTCGCAGATGGCCCAGGGCCAGCCGGAGGCGCGCTACTATCCCGACGCCGGTCTGCTGGAGTACCCGTCGCTCAACATCTGGTACCGCGTCGCGCCACATGACGTCGAGTTCCTCGACGGCGTCGTCGCTGACGCGCTCGAGAGCATGCGTAGGGGCGAGCTTGAGGTCGGGCCGGTCGCGGCGGACTTCCGGGCGCGTAGCCTAGACCGCGTGACGTACTGGCTCCGGCCGATGTCGGCCATCTCGCTCGACGATAGGTACTTCGCCTCGCAACCGTCCTCGTGTGAGGGCCTGGACGGGTGCTTCACCATCACGCGCTCCGGCGAACGGTTCATCATGGGCGACCTAATCGAGACGCTCGATAACCCGCAGCGCCCGCCGGACGCCGTCGAGCCTGCCTACATCATCGAGTACTACGGCATCGTCGAGCCGCCGCACGGTGGCATCGGCGGGGCGCTGGGCTTCTACTCACCGCCCGCCGGAGGCGAGCCCGGCCGCTTCTGGTACGACGGCTACTTCTACGATCAGGCGTCGCCGTACCACGAGACGACGCCCGGCTTCGACGCCGCGCTCGCGCGGGCGCTCGACCCGGCCGGGACGGACGGCGGCAACGCCACGACAACACTGGCCGGCGTGGCGGCGGCGCTGGGACTGGTGCTGGCCGGGGCTGGCGTGGCGCGAGGTGTCGCGCGCCGGCGGCGCTAGCGCTTCGTGTACTGCTCGGCCTTGCGGGCGCGCTTCAGGCCGTACTTCTTGCGCTCCTTCACACGCGAGTCGCGCGTGAGCAGGCCGTTCTTGCGCAGCGGCGGCTGGTGGTTCTCGTCGGCGACGACGAGCGCCCGCGCGATGCCGTGGGCGATGGCGTCCGCCCAGCCGCTGATCCCGCCGCCCTCCACCTTCACCTGCGCGTGGAACTTGTCCTGCGACTCGGTGACGGAGAACGGCCGCTGGATGACGTAGCGGTGCTTGATGCGGCTGAAGACGTCTTCGAGCGGCTTGTCGTTGATGATGTGCGGGCCAGCGCCGGGGTAGAGCCGCACCCTTGCGACGGCGTTCTTACGCCGGCCGGTGCCGTGGAAGTAGTGTTCGCTCGTCATGACGAAGCCTCGGCGGCGACCTTCTTGGCCTGCCGGCTACCGGCGTTCACCTGCGCCTCGTGCGGGTGGTCCGGGCCGCCGTAGACCTTCAGGTGGCGCATCAGCCTCCGCCCCAGCCGGTTGTGGGGCAGCATGCCCTTCACGGCGGACTGGATGACGCGGTCCGGGTGGCGCTCCAGCATGCGCGGCAGCGATGTCTCCTTCAGCCCGCCCGGGTAGCCGGAGTGGCGGTAGTAGGTCTTCTGGTCCATCTTGCTGCCGCTCACCTTCACCTTGGACGCGTTCACGACGACGACGAAGTCGCCGTGGTCCATGTGCGGCGAGAACTCAGGCCGATGTTTCCCGCGCAGCAGCTGCGCGACCTTGGAGGCGAGTCTGCCCAGCACGAGGCCTTCGGCCTCCGCGTCGACGACGTGCCAGTGCGGCACGATGTCTTTCGAACTCAGTGTGAATGTCTTCATGTCGTTCAGGTTGGCCGGCGCTTGGCCGGGCAACGCTCTATGATAGCGCGTTCGTATCCGTTAGGTCGAGTCCAGGATAGGTCACAGCCATGAGGCAGAGTCCGTGCGCAGGAGCCACGGGGCCCGCCGTATTCGGCTCTGCGCGCTTCAGGAGCGCGTTGAGCGCGCGTAGGCTCAGCTTACCCAACCCGACCTGCACCAGCGCTCCCACAGTGCGTCGCACTTGCTGGCGCAGGAAGGCGTTCGCCTCAATCTCGACGGTGACGAGCGCGCCCCGGCGCCGTACGTCGCAGCGGCGCACACAGCGCACCGTCCGCACGCCTTCGCGACGGCTGAACGCCGCGAAGTCGTGCTCACCGGCGAGCGCCGTGGCCGCGCGCTGCATCGTGTTCTCGTCGAGCGGTTCTGCGACCTGCCAGGCGCGCTTGCGCCAGAGCGGGGAGCGCACCGGGACGTTGGCGATCGTGTAGCGATACGTGCGGCTCGACGCGTGGCGGCGGGGGTCGAACGTCGAGTCCACCTCGACCGCGCGGCGGACGGCGACGTCGTCCGGCAGCCAGGCGTTGAGCCCGCGCACGAAGACCTCGGTCCCCAGCTCCGAGCTGGTGTTGAACGCAGCGACCTGGCCGATGGCGTGCACCCCTGCGTCGGTCCGTCCTGCGAACGCGACGCGGGTCTGCTCGCGGGTCAGCTTGGCAAGCGCGCTTTCGAGCGCTGCCTGGATGCTGGGAGCGTTCTTCTGGAGCTGGGAGCCGCCGTAGTGCGTGCCCTCGTACTCGACCACGAGGGCGATGCGGCGGCCGGCGCTGGTCACTCGTCTTCGGAGAGCAGCTCCAGCCGGACCATGGCGGCGCCGTCGCCGACGCGCGGCCCGAGCTTGAGGATGCGCGTGTAGCCGCCCGGACGGTCCGCGAACCGCGGAGCGATCTCCTCAAAGATCGTGGCGACCAGCGCCTTGTCGTTGAGGAACTTCAGTGCTTGGCGCCTGGCGTGCAGGCTGCCGTCCTTCCCGAGTGTGATCATCTTCTCCGCGGAGCGGCGCGCTTCCTTGGCCTTCGCCTCGGTCGTACGGATGGACTCGTAGGACATCAGGTCCTTCACCAGGTTGCGGAGCAGGGCCGTCCGGTGCCCGGTCGGCCTGCTCAGCTTGTTTCCGGCTAGCTTGTGTCTCATGGCGTCGTGCTCACCCGCGAGGGCTTAAGCGCCCTCCTCCTGCTGCTCCTGCTCGATGAGCTCGGACGGGTCCTCACCGGCCTCCTGGAGCGCCTGGATGAGGGCGGCGCCGAGCGGGCTCAGCGACTCGTCATCACCACCGGCCAGGCCGTCGTCGCCGTCGTCGGCGTCCGCCTGCAGGTAGCCGAGTTCGATCAAGCGCGCCTTCAGCTCGTCGTAAGACTTCTGGCCGAAGTTGCGCAGCGTCAGCAGCTCGTCCTCGCTCTTCTCCAGCACCTGGCCCACGGTCATCAGGCCGCTGCGCTTGAGGCAGTTGTAGGCGCGTACGGACAGGTTGAGCTCCTCTATCGGCGTGTTGTACTTGTCCGCGGGCAGCGCCATGCCGCGACCGACGCCGTGCTCGACGACGGACGGCTCGGGCTTGCCGAGCTGGGAGAAGATGCCGAGCTCCTCGCGCAGGATATCGGCGGCCTGGCTGACGGCCTCCACGCCGGTCATCGTGCTGTCCGTCCAAACCTCCAGGACCAGCTTGTCGTAGTTCGTCATCTGGCCGACGCGCGTGTGCTCCACATGGTAGTTCACCTTGCGCACCGGGCTGAAGATCGCATCGACAGGGATGACGCCGATGGGCAGCCCGTCCGACAGCTCCGCGGAGAGGAAGCCGCGTCCACGCTCGACGGTGAACTCGACCGTCAGATGCGCCTTGTCGCCATCGAGCGTCGCGAGGTAGAGGTCGGGGTTGACGATCTCATAGTCGGCCGCGACCTGGAGGTCGCTCGCGTGGATTTCGCCCGTACCGGCCGCCTCCAGGTACACCTTGAACTCGACGTCGTGCTCGCCCGTTTTGGGACGCAGGCGGATCTCCTTGAAGTTCAGCAGCAGCTCCATCGCGTCCTCGCGCACGCCGGGGATGGTGGAGAACTCGTGCACCACCTCTTCGATGCGGATCGACGTGATCGCGGCGCCCGGAAGCGAGCCGAGCAGGACGCGCCGGAGCGCGTTCCCAAGCGTGATGCCGAACCCGGACGAGAGCGGTTCGGCGACGACGCGCGCGTACTCCTCGGCCTCCTCCTCGATGGCGATGTGCGGCGCCTCTGGCTCAATCACCGTGAGGCTGGGTGGCGCGGCGGTTTCAAAGCTGGCTACGTTCATGGACGTCCTTCCCTATCGAGAGTAGTACTCAACGATGACGGCCGGGTCGAACTTGGTGCCGACCTGGGCCACGTCCGGCTGCGAGATGACGCGTCCGGCCATGGTGGCGGCGTCCAAGCCCAGCCAGTCAGGAATCTCCTTGCCCTGGATGGCCTCCCCCATCATCTTGATCAGCTCGCTGCGCTGTCCCTTGGGCGACCAGGCGATCTCGTCGCCGACCTTGGTGGCGCACGAAGGGATGTCCGTCGTGCGGCCGTTCAGTAGGATGTGGCCGTGGCGCACGATCTGGCGCGCCTGCGCGCGTGAGTCGGCGAAGCCGAGCCGGAACACCACGTTGTCCAGGCGCATCTCCAGCAGGCGCACCAGCGTATCGCCGGTGACGCCGGCGCGGCGCATAGCGTCCTTGTAGTAGCGCCGGAACTGGCGCTCCATGATGCCGTAGGTGAAGCGCGCCCGCTGCTTCTCCTGGAGCTGCAGCGCGCGGTCGGAGACGCGACGCCTGCGCACGCCGAAGCGCTTCTGCTGGCCCGGCGGCATCGGCCGGCGCTCGAACGCGCACTTCGGCCCCATACAGCGGTCGCCCTTCAGGTAGAGCTTGTCGCCGTAGCGCCGGCAAAGTCGACAGACTGGTCCGGTGTAGCGTGCCATTCGTGCTCCTCGCCCTAGACCCGACGCCTCTTGCGCGCCCGGCAGCCGTTGTGAGGCATCGGCGTAACGTCGCGGATGCTCAAGATTGAGAGGCCGGCGGCCTCCAGTGATCGGATGGCGGCCTCGCGGCCCGAGCCCGGGCCCTTCACGCGCACGTCCACCTGGCGCATGCCGTTCTCCATAGCGCGGCGCGCCACGCGCTCGGCCGCCTGGCCGGCGGCGAACGGCGTCGACTTGCGCGAGCCCTTGAAGCCCACGGTGCCCGCGCTGCCCGCCGCGATGACGTTGCCGTTCGGGTCGGTCAGCGTGATCAGCGTATTGTTGAACGACGACTGGATGAAGGCCAGTCCCTTCGGGACGGACTTCTTCTCCCTGCGACGCGATCGTGTTTTCTTCTCGGCCATGGCTCGCTCCTAGCGGTGCTCGGTTACTTCTTCGCCACGCTGCGGCGCTTGCCGGCCACGGTCTTCTTCGGGCCCTTGCGTCCGCGCGCGTTGGTGCGCGTGCGCTGGCCGTGGACGGGCAGGCCGCGCCGGTGGCGGATGCCGCGATAGCAGTTGATCTCGATCAGGCGCTGGATGTTCTGGCGCACCTGACGGCGCAGGTCTCCCTCGACGATGCAGGTCTTGTCGATCACCTCGCGGATGCGGGTGACCTCGTCATCGGCCAGGTCGCGCGCCTTCGTCGTGCCCTCGACGCGCGCCTGCTGGCAGATGCTCGACGCCAGCGTAGGGCCGATGCCGTAGATGTAGCGCAGCGACACGTCGATGCGCTTGTCGTTGGGTACGTCGATGCCGGCGATACGTGCCATTCAGCGTCCTCCCTAGCCCTGGCGCTGCTTGTGGCGGGGATTCTCGCAGATCACGCGCACAATGCCCCGGCGGCGGATGATCTGACACTTGTCGCAGCGACGTTTGACCGATGGTTGTACTTTCATCGCGATTACCTGAACCGGTAGGTGATCCGGCCCCGACTCAAGTCGTACGGCGAGAGCTCCACGAGCACTCTGTCGCCGGGCACGATCTTGATGTAGTGGAGGCGCATCTTGCCCGAAATGTGGGCGAGCACCTCGTGCCCGTTGGCCAGATCGACCTTGAACATGGCGTTGGGCAGCGGCGTCTTGATCACGCCTTCTACCTCAATCGCGTCCTTCTTCGGCATTTACCTCCTTCCCTCTGCGGCCGTTGCGAGTTGCGCCGCGAGGGGCTGCTCGTCGCTGCGAAGCGTGAGCACCACCGGCTCGCCGTCCGTGATGGCGATGGTGTGCTCGAAGTGAGCCGAAAGGCTCCCATCCAGTGTGCTGACGGTCCACCCGTCGTCGTGCTTCCTCGTGCGCCAGTCGCCGAGCGTCACCATCGGCTCCAGCGCCAGTACCATGCCCTTGCGCAACACCGGGCCGCGGTCGGGCGGACCGAAGTTCGGTACCTGCGGGTCCTCGTGCATGTCACGCCCCACGCCGTGCCCGACGTACTCGCGCACGACGGCGTACCCGCGAGATTCGGCGTAGGTCTGGATCGCGTGTGAGACCTCGCCCAAACGCGCCCCGGGGCGGGCCGCCTTGATCCCCGCCCAGAGGGACTCGTAGGTCACGTTGATCAGCTGCTGCTCCTTCGAGCCGATGTGGCCCACGCCCACGGTCAGCGCCGAGTCCGCCACGAACCCCCGATGCGTTGCTCCCAGGTCGATGCTGACGATATCGCCGTCCTGGAGGGCGCGGTCTCCGGGAATGCCGTGAACAATCTCCTCGTTGATAGACACGCAGACATGCGCCGGATAGCCATGATACCCGAGAAACGTGGGGATCACGTTCCGGCGACGAAACTCGTCTTGGACTATTGTATCAAGTTTCCTCACGATAAGGCCAGCGCGTATCTGCGCCGCGAGCGTTTCCAGCACACCGGCCACGATCTGGCCGGCTTCGTGCATGATTTCGACTTCGTCCGCAGACTTAATGATAATCGGCATGAGCCCTTACCGTGTAGCGACCTGCTCGACCGTCGCCAGGAGGTCGCGCGTCACGGCATCGACGTCCTGCGAGCCATCGATATCCGTGAGCTTGCCCTGCGAGCGATAGTGCTCCAGCAGCTCAGCAGAGGGTCGCTGCTTCTCGAGCCTCGTGCGGACCACGTCCGGCTTGTCGTCGTCGCGCTGGCCCAGCGTGCCGCCGCAGTTGTCGCAGCGGGCGGCCTGCTTGGGCGGGCGGTGCTGCTCGTGGTAGATCTCGCCGCAGTCCGGGCAGAGCCAGCGCCCGCTCAGGCGCTGCACGATCTCCTCGTCGGACGCCGTCACGTGCAGCGCGGCGTCGACGCGATGGCCCTGTTCCGCAAGCGCGGCGTCGAGCGCCTGCGCCTGCTGCATCGTTCTCGGGAAGCCGTCGAAGACCACGCCCCCCTGCGCGTCTGCCTGGCCGATGCGCTCGATCAGCATCGCGATCGTGACATCGTCAGGGACCAGGTCGCCGCGGTCCATGTACTCCTTCGCCCGGCGGCCCAGCTCCGTACCGTCGCTGACCGCTGCCCGAAAAAGATCGCCCGTGGACACGTGGGCGAGCCCCAGCCGCTCCGCGACCAGCTTCGCCTGGGTACCCTTGCCGGTGCCGGGCGGGCCGAGCAGGATCAGATACACGCCGGTTCTGCCGTCCTTCCTCGTAATGTCGCGGGCCGGCGCGCGGCCCGCAGGGGTTAGCGAATGAAGCCCTCGTAGTTGCGCATCATGAGCTGCGCCTCAAGCTGGCGCATCGTATCCAGCACCACGCCGACCACGATCAGTAAGCCGGTGCTGCTGAGGGTGAGCGAGTCGACGTTCCGGAAGCCCGTCACGACGTACGGCAGCAGGTAGGGCACAATGGCGATCAGCCCCAGGAAGATCGCGCCGGCCCAGGTGATGCGGATCAGCACGCGCATGATGTACTCGGCTGTCGGGCGGCCGGGCCGGATGCCTGGCACGAATCCACCATTCTTCTGCAGGTTCTCCGCCAGGTTCTGCTGCTGGAAGATCACCAGCGTGTAGAAGAACGTGAAGATCATGACCAGGATGAAGATCGCCGCGATGAAGATCGGCGAGACGATGTTCCCCGTCGGGCTGAACCAATCGATGAACGTGTTGCCCACGTCCTGCACCCAGACCGTGTCGGGGAACTGGTCGACCATGAACTGCGCGACGACCGGCGGGAAGATCACGATCGAAAACGCGAAGATCAGCGGGATCATCCCGGCCGAGTTCACCCTGAGCGGGATATGGCTCTGCCCCGATTGGCGGTACATGCGTCCCGATCTGAACACGCTGCGCGCATATTGAACGGGGATTCGACGCTGCGCCTCCTGCACGAACACGATCGACGCCAGCACCGCGACCCCGATCACGATCATGGCGGCGATACTGAAGATGCCCACGTTTTGCGACACGACGTTCGGGAACATGGTGGGCAGCCCGGCGACGATGCCACCGAAGATAATCAGCGAGATGCCGTTCCCGATGCCGTTCTCGGTAATGAGCTCGCCCAGCCAGACCAGGAACATCGTGCCCGCCGTCATCGAGATGACGGCCGACAGCGTCGGCAGGGCGTCCGGGCCGGTGAAGCCAACACCGCCGACGGCGCCCGCCTGCTCCAGGATGATCAGCTGGCTGTAGCCCTGGACGATGGACATGGGCACGGCCAGGTAGTGCGTGTAGAGCTGGATCCGGTTGCGGCCCTGCTCGCCCTCGCGCTGCATCGACTGCAGGCTGGGGATGATCGGGACCAGCAGGTTCATCACGATCGACGCCGTGATGTACGGGTACACGCCGAGCGCGGCCACGCTCAGGTTGCGGAGCGCGCCGCCGCTAAACAGGTTCAGGAAGCCGAGGATCGCATTGTCATCGAAGGCCTGCTCCAGCAGCTGGCTGTTCACGCCCGGGATGGGAACGTGCGCCACAAACCGGAAGACCACCAGCAGACCGATGGTGAAGAGCAGCTTCCGGCGAATGTCCGGCTGCTGGAACGCGTCGATGACGGCCTGGAACAGCCGCGGACGCGCCGGGCCTTGCTGCCTACTCCTCGCTGCCGCTGTCATCCTGCTCCTCGTCTTCGGATGTGTCCTCAGCCTCGGCCTTCGGCGACTCGCCGTCGCCTTCCGCGGCCTCCGCCGGCTGCTCGGCCGCTGGCTGCGCCTTCGCCTTGATCTTGCGCTTGCGCCGGCGCTCCTCCGGCGGCTTGACCGGCGTCATCTCTTCGACGCTGCCGCCGGCGGCCTCGATCTTCGCCCGCGCGCTCGCCGAGACGCGGTGCACGCGCACCTTGAGCGCGGAGGAGAGCTCCCCATCGCCCAGGAGTTTGATCGGCCGGCGCAGCGAACGTACGACGCCGGCCGCGTGCAGCGACTCAGGCGTCACGTCGCCACCGGCCGCGAGCCTCGCGAGGTCGCGCAGGTTCACCGGCGTGAACTCGATTCGGAACGGGTTGCGGAAGCCGCGACGCCGCGGTAGGCGTCGCACGAGGGCGGTCTGGCCGCCTTCGAAGGCAGGTCTGGTCTTGTATCCAGAGCGCGCCTGTTGGCCCTTCAGGCCCTTGCCGGCGTAGGTACCGTGGCCGCTCGCGTTGCCGCGACCGAGGCGCTTGCGCTGCTTCTTCGCGCCGCTTGGGGGTCGAAGCTCGTGTTGCTGCACGACTACTTCTGCTCCTCCTCGACGGCTATCAGGTGGCGGACCTTGTCGATCATACCACGCAGCGACGGCGAATCGCTATGCTCCACCGTCTGGCCCAGCTTGCGCAGGCCAAGCGCCCTGATCGTCCGCTTCTGGTCGAACCGGCGGCCAACGGCGCTCTTCACCCAGGTGACGCGCAGCTTAGACATCCGCCTCAGTCGCCTCCTCCGCCGGTGCTGCGGCCTCGGCCTCAGGCGCTGCCTCTGGCTCCTCGGGCGGCGCCGGCTTCCGAACGAAGCCCTTGCGCAGCGCGACAGCCTCCGCAGGCCGGCGTAGGCTCGCCAGCCCCTTGATCGTCGCCTTCACGACGTTCACAGGGTTGTTGCTGCCGAGCGACTTCGTCAGGATGTCGCGGATGCCGGCCGCCTCGACGACGGCGCGCACGCCGCCGCCGGCGATCACGCCGGTACCGGGTGACGCGGGCTTAAGCAGCACCTTGGCGGCGCTGTAGCGGGCGAGCACCTCGTGGGGGATCGTCGTCTCGTGCATCGGCACCTGGATCAGGTTGCGGCGAGCGATCGTCGCGCCCTTGCGGATCGCCTCGGGCACCTCCTGCGCCTTGCCGAGGCCGGCGCCGACGCCGCCCTGGCCGTCGCCGACGACGACGACGGCGCTGAAGTTGAACCGGCGGCCGCCTCTCACCACTTTCGAGATGCGGTTGATGTAGAGCACCTTCTCGGTCAGCTCGGGCTCCCGGTCCTCGTCTTGCATGCCTGGTCGTTCAGCTACCATGCGTTCCCCCCTAGAACTTCAGGCCGGCCTCGCGCGCGCCGGCGGCAAGCGCCTTCACGCGACCGTGGAACTGGTAGCCACCGCGGTCGAAGACGACTTCGCTGACGCCCTGTTCCTTGGCGCGCTTCGCGAGTGTCTCTCCGATCAGCTTGGCGACCTCTGTCTTGGGCTTGCCGTTCACCTGCTTGCGCGCCTCCGGCTCGACGTCCGAGGCCGCCGCGATCGTCTTGCCCTCGTCGTCGTCGACGAGCTGGGCGTAGATGTGCGTCAGGCTCCGGTACACCGAAAGCCGCGGCCGCTGTTGCGTGCCGTGGATCTTCTTGCGCACGCGCAGGTGGCGGCGAATGCGAGCTGCGTGGGTCGTCTTCTTGCGTTTCATATCGTTCCTATGCGAGCGCCTTGCCGGCCTTACCAGCCTTGCGCCGCACGAATTCGCCCTCGTATCGAATGCCCTTGCCCTTATAGGGCTCGGGCGGGCGCACGCCGCGGATCTCAGCGGCGGTCTGGCCGACGAGCTCCTTGTCGATGCCGCGAACGTGGATCTTGTTGTTGCCTTCGACCTCGAGCGTGATTCCCTGCGGCGCCTCGACGTCGACCGGGTGCGAGTAGCCGACGAGCACCTGGATGTTCTTGCCCATCTGCTGCGCGCGGTAGCCGACGCCCTGCAGCTCCAGCGTCTTGGTGAAGCCGGACTCGACGCCGGCTACCATGTTCGCAAGCAGCGCGCGCGTGAGGCCGTGCAGCGCCCGATGCTCTGGGCGGTCGCTCGGGCGGGTGACGATCAGCTTGTCGTCGTCCAGGTGCAGGCTCATATCGGCGTGGACCACGCGGTTCAGCTCGCCCTGAGGGCCTTTCACGGACACGCTCTTGCCCTCGATCTGCACCTTGACCGCGGCGGGGATGACGATGGGCTGCTTACCGATACGTGACATGTCTTACCTACCAGACGTAGCAGAGCACCTCGCCGCCGGTCTGCTGGCGCCACGCCTGCTGGCCGGCCATGATGCCCTTCGGCGTGGAGAGGATCGCGATGCCGAGGCCGTTGAACACGCGCGGGATCTCGCGCTTCTGGACGTAGACGCGCAGGCCGGGCCGGCTGATGCGCTTGAGCCCGTTCAGCAGCGGCTCCCGGTTCTCCGTGTAGTTCAGGTGCACGCGCACGAAGCGTCGCGGGCCCTCCTCGAAGGTCTCGTAGTCGCGAATGAAGCCTTCGTCCTTGAGCACCTTCGCGATCGCGAGCTTGATCTTCGAGGCCGGGATGTTCACGTAGTCGTGCCGGACGGCCACCGCGTTGCGCAAGCGGGTGAGCATGTCGGCGATCGGGTCGGTCATCGTCATCGCTCGTTACCCCCTACCAGCTGGACTTCTTCACGCCCGGCAGCTTGCCCTCCAAGGCGAGCTCTCGGAAGCAGATGCGGCACAACGCGAAGTAGCGCATGAAAGCCCGCGGCCGCCCGCAGATCTGGCAGCGCCGGATCGTGCGGCTCGAGAACTTGGGCGGCCGCTTGGCCTTCTCTATCAGCGCCTTCTTCGCCATCGATACCTCCGGCTAGTTGCGGCTGAACGGCATCCCCAGCAGCTCCAGCAGCCGGGTGCCCTCTTCATCGTTGCGGGCCGTCGTGATGATGTTGATCTGCAGACCGCGCACGCGGTCGACCTTGTCGTACTCGATCTCCGGGAAGATGAGCTGCTCGCGCACACCCAGGCTGAAGTTGCCCCGGCCGTCGAACGCTTTCGGCGAGACGCCGCGGAAGTCTCGGATGCGGGGCAGGGCGGTGTTCAGCAGCCGGTCCAGGAACTCCCACATCTGGTTGCCGCGCACCGTCACCATGACGCCGATCGGATTGCCCTCGCGGACCTTGAAGTTCGCGATCGACCGCTTGGCGCGCGTGATGACCGGCTTCTGGCCGGTGATCGTCGCCAGGTCGGTCGAGGCGGCGTCGAGCACCTTCGCGTCCTGCGTCGCTTCGCCCAGCCCGATGTTCAGGACGACCTTCTTGACGCGCGGCGCCTGCATGATGTTGGCGAAGCTGAACTCCTGCATCAGTGCGGGCAGGATCTCGTCGCGGTAGCGCTGCTTCAGTCGCGGTTCCATGGCTAATCGATATCCTCGCCGCAGGAGCGGCACACGCGCACCTTCACGCCGTCCGTGCGAACGCGGAATCCGACCTTCACGGCCTTATCGCACGCGCGGCAGATCAACCGCACGTTCGAGATGTGGATCGGGCCTTCCTGCTCGATGATGCCGGCGGGCGTGCGCTCGTCGCGCTGGCGCTGGTGGCGCTTCACCATGTTCAGTCCCTGCACGACGATGCGCTGGTGCTTGGGTATCACCTTGTACACCTGTCCGCGCTTGCCCTTCTCCTTGCCGGAGGTCACGAAGACCATGTCGTCGCGCTTGATCCGCTGCATCACACCACCTCCGGCGCGAGCGAGATGATCTTCATGAAGCGACGGTCGCGCAGCTCTCGGGCGACCGGCCCGAAGATGCGCGTGCCGCGCGGGTTCTCTTCCTCGGCGAGGACGACCGCCGCGTTCTCGTCGAACCTGATGGTCGAGCCGTCCGGTCGCTGCCAGCCCTTCGACGTGCGAACGACGACGGCGCGCACGACGTCGCCCTTCTTGATCGCCGTTCCCGGCTGGGCCTGCTTCACGGAGGCCATGAAGACGTCGCCCACACGGGCATAGCGCCGGCGCGTGCCGCCGAGCACCTGGATGCACATGATCTCGCGCGCGCCCGAGTTGTCGGCCACCGTCAGCCTCGAGTACTTCTGGATCACGGCTTCTCGTCCTCCTGCGCTTCGTCCTCAGCGCCTTCGCCCTCGGTCGCTTCTTCGGCGGCTGGTTCGTCGTCGTCGGTCGCCTTCGGCTCTTCGGTCGCGTCCGCAGCTTCCTCAGCTTCGGCGGCCGGTTCATCGGCAGCAGCTTCCGGCTTCGGCTCGTCGCTCGGCTCGGTGGCTTCCTCAGCTTCAGGTACCGCAACGGGCGCTTCTGCTTCCGCGTCGGCCGGCGGTGCTACCTGAGCCTCGCTCGGCGGCTGCTCAGCCTCCGCAGCGGGAGCTTCCGCCTCAGCCACAACAGGCTCGTCGACGGCCTCCGCAGCGGGAGCTTCCGCCTCAGCCACGACGGGCTCGTCGATGGCCTCCGCAGCTGGCGCTTCCGCCTCAGCAGCAACAGGCTCGTCGTCGGCCTCCGCAGCGGGAGCTTCCGCCTCGCCCGCAACAGGTTCGTCGACGGCCTCCGCAGCGGGAGCTTCCGCCTCAGCCGCAACAGGTTCGTGGGCGGCCGCTGCCACAGCCTCGACCTCGCCGGCGGCCTCGTCCTCGGCGGCCTTCGGCTTGGGCGGCGGCGGCGCTTCGACCTCACGTTGCGGCGCGAGATAGGCGCTGTCGATCTCGCGCGGCGCGATCTCGGCGACCTCGCCGCGACGGATGATCTCGGTGACCCGCCAGCGCTTGTGGCGCGAGAGCGGCCGCGTCTCGACGATGCGCACGAAGTCGCCCGGCTTTGCTTCGAAGCGATCGTCGTGCACCAGATAGCGCTTACTGCGGCGCAGGATCTTGTGATACAGCCGGTGCCGCGTGGTGCGCTGGACGACGACCACCACGGTCTTGTCCATCTTGTCGCTCACCACGGTGCCGGTCATGCTCTTTCGTTGTCCGGCCATCGATTATGCCTCTGCCTCCTGCGTCGCCTTCTCGTAGAGCGCGGCGAGCTCGCGTTCGCGCTGGAGCGTCTTGATCCGCGCGATGTGGTGCCGGGTCTTGCGCGGCAGCGACGTGTTGGCGAGCTGCCGCGTGGAGAGTTGCAGCCGGGCGGTGAAGAGCTGGCGATACGCTTCCTCGATCTCCTTCGCCAGGTCCTCATCCGACATCGCGCGTAGGTCTTCCATGCGCTCTCGTTGCTTGCGCGCCATCGCTAAAACTCCTGATGTTCCCGCACGACGAAGCGCGTCTGGATCGGCAGCTTGTGCGCAGCGAGGCGCATCGCCTCTTTCGCCAGCTCCTCGCGCACACCGGCGACCTCGAACAGCATGCGCCCGCGCCTTACGACCGAGACCCAAAACTCGGGCGGGCCCTTGCCGCTGCCCATGCGCGTTTCAGCCGGCTTCTTGGACACGGGCTTGTCCGGGAAGACGCGGATCCACACCTTCCCGCCACGCTTGAGCGAGTGTGTGATAGCACGCCGGGCGGCTTCGATCTGCCGCGCCGTGAGCCAGGCGTTGCCGAGCGCCTGCAGGCCGAACTCGCCGAAGGTGACCTGGTTGCCGGCGGTGGCCATGCCCCTCCGCCTTCCGCGATGGGCCTTGCGCCATGTGACTCGTTTGGGTTGCAGCATGCCGTCCTAGTCTTCCTTCGCCTCGTCGCTGGTCGACTCGGAGACTGGTCCTTCCGTCTCAACTGCGGCCGATGCTTCGGCAGCGGGCTCCTCAGTCGTCGCGGGAGCTTCCTTGGCTGCTGCGGTAGGCGCTTCCTTAGACTGGGCCTCAGCAGGCGCTTCCTCGGCTGCAGCGGCAGGCGCTTCCTTGGCTGCGGCGGCAGGCGCTTCCTTGGCCTTGGCCTCAGGAGCTTTCCCGGCTGCGGCGGCAGGCGCTTCCTTGGCCCGAGCCTTGGGAGCTCTCTTGGCCGGGGCCCTGGGCTTGGCTGCGGCAGGGGGCGCTTCCT
>JBBDNH010000198.1:0-3594 GCA_040877745.1 Dehalococcoidia bacterium | reverse complement strand
CACTGTGAGGTCGTACAGCGGGTAGTCCAGTAGCATGCCCAGCCGGCCAACGATGTCGAAGCTGACGTCCCAGTACTCAGGCCGGCTCCCGCCTGTCAGGAACATGCTCCAATACGTGCCGGCGGTCGCCGGCTGCGCCCAGCTCAGCGACGGCCCCTGTTCGCCCCGTATCGGCAGGTAGACGTACACCGAGAGCCCCAGCAGGAACAGCAACGCCATGCGCGCGAGCACGGCCGGACGCAGCAGCGCGCGGCCATGCCACAGGTAGAGCGCCATGCCCGGGACGAGCAGCAGGATCAGTCGATGGTTCCCCAGACTTAGCCCCAGTGCGAGCGCTGCCACGCACGCGTACGACGCCTGCCCTGTCGCGCGCCAGCGCAGCAGCAGCCACGTGATCAGCGCGGTCGACAAGGCGTTCAGCGGGTACGACACGGCCCAGTTCGCGTTCGCCCAGAACGTCGACGAAAATGCGAGCGTCAGGGCGCCGATCAGCGTCGCCGCGCGGCTACGCGTCAGCTCATGGATGATCAGCCCGGCGAAGACAATCGTCCCGGCGGAGAACACCGCCGACATCAGGTTCACCCGGTAGGCGACGTCCCCTACGGGCAGCAGCGTGAACGCCTTGCCAAGCAGGAGATACAGCGGATAGCCCGTGTTGTGCGCGATGCCGAGGACGTACGAGGCCGTCGCGAACTCGCCCATGTCGTACCACATCACCGTCGGCGCGAGCGTGCGCAGGTAGACCGCCAGCGCGAAGCATCCGGCGCCGGCCGCGACCAGCCTGCCATCGACGGCGGCCAGCGCCGCGGCCGTGCGCGACCTCACGCGCCCGCCGCCGTCCGCGATACGGCGCCACCCAGCAGCCTCTCCAGCTCACCGGGGCTGGAGCTCACCGCGAGCGCGTCCTCTCGCGAGATCACGCCCTTGCGCGCCAGCAGCGCCAGCGACTGTTCCAGACTCTGCATCCCCTGCTGCGAGCCCGTCTGAATCACGTTCGGGATCTGGTACGTCTTGCCTTCGCGGATCAGGTTCCGCACCGCGGACGTCGCCATCATGATCTCCAGCGCCGCCACCCTGCCCGAGCCGTCCGCGCGCGGCACCAGCGTCTGGCAGAGCACAGCCTCCAGCACCGTCGAGAGCTGGACGCGCACCTGCTGCTGCTGGTGCGGCGGGAACGAGTCGATCACCCGGTCGATCGTCTGCGACGCGCTCGGCGTGTGCAGCGTCGCGAGCACGAGGTGCCCGGTCTCCGCCGCCGTCAGCGCCAGCCCGACGGTCTCCAGGTCGCGCATCTCGCCCACCAGGATCACGTCCGGGTCCTGGCGCAGCACGTGCTTCAGCGCCGCCGCGAACGAGCCCGTGTCGACGCCCACCTCCCGCTGCGAGACCACGCAGCGCTTGTGCCTGTGGACGAACTCGATTGGGTCTTCGATCGTCACGATGTGCTGTTCGCGGCGCTCGTTCAGGAAGTCGATCATCGCCGCAAGCGTCGTCGACTTGCCACTGCCCGTCGGGCCCGTGACGAGCACCAGCCCGCGCGGTCGCAGCGCGAGCGACGCACAGATCTCCGGCAGCCCCAGCTCTTCGAGCGATGGGATCGCCGTCCGGATCGGCCGGAACGCAAGCGTCACGCTGCCGCGCTGGAATGCGGCGTTCACGCGAAAGCGTCCTCCGCCGGCCACGCTGTACGCGAAGTCCAGCTCCTGCTCGCGCGCGAACGACGCGCGCTGCTCGTCGCTCGCGACCTCGTGCAGCGCCTGCGCGGTCGCCTCCGGCGTCAACGCAGGACCCTGCTCCGGAACAAGACGCCCGTTGATGCGCAGCACCGGCGGCGCGCCCGCCGTCATATGCAGGTCCGAGGCGTCCGTCTCGACGACGCGCCGCAGCAGATCGTGGACCGATGTCGTTGTCGTCGCCCCTCCCATCGCTACCTCCCGGCGAACATCCACATCGTCAGTGCAAGCGCGCCTCCGGCCGCCTCGACCAGCGGCGCGCGCGCGGAGATCGGCATCGAGCAGTAGCGGCAACGTCCGCGCAGCAGCAGGTAGCTCCGCACAGGTACGAGGTCGAGCGCGCCCAGCGCCGTCCCGCAGCCGTCGCAGCGCGACCGCGCCGCGAACAGCGGCTTGCGCTCGCGGAGGCGGCCGGCCGCGCTATCGAGGAAGCTCCCGACAGCCAGGCCCGCCAGCGCGACGACGACCATCACGAGCATCAGCGGCCGGCCTCGATCGTGAAGCGCACGCCGGCCTGGCTTTGCTCGATCGCTGTCACGGTCACGGTCACGGCCGCAAACGCGCTCGAACCCTCCAGCGCCCGCGCGTACTCGAACGCGCCATCGGTATTCGCGGCCTCGCCGGCGATCCGGAGACGCAGCCCGTCGTCATCGACGGTTAGCAGCCGGACGCCTTCCGGCAGCCGCTCGACGACCGCAGCAAGCCCGGCCGCCCGCCGCGCGTCTCCAAGCGCAGCCTCGCGCGCCATGTTGAGCGCGTTGAGCTCGGCGTTCGTCGCGGCCAGCTCGCCCCGCAACTCCTGCGTTGAAACGAAGTCCGCCTGCAAGCCTGCTAGCCCTCGTTCCACGGACGCCCACTGTTCCTCCAGCGCGCTCGCCTTCGACCACGACGTATCCTGCGCTTGGTAGAGCGGCAGCAGGAGCGGCGCCGCGACGACGAGCGCCAGCAGCGCCACGAAGTACCACCCCGAGCGACTCCCGCTCCGCAGCTCCTGCGGCAGCAGGTTCAGGTCGATGAACCGCGGCCTAACCAGCGCGTCCGCCTGCATGCGTCACACCTCCTTGAGCGCCAGCCCGATGTTCACCATGTACGGCGCCGCGTCGAAGTTCGCGGGACACGTCATCGGCACGGAAATCGGAGCCGCGGTCAGCCCGGTCGAAGCCTGCGCGGTCTCCGTCACCTCCCGCGCAAGCGAGCCCGTCACGCTCAGCGGCGTATCGGGCGACAGCGCATGCTCGCCGTGCGTATCGCGGTAGAACTTCACCGTCCGCGCCAGCTCCTCGCCTGCCCGGCCGACGACGTCCTGCAGGCCATCCTGCGGCCCGCCCAGGCCCACGGTCCGGATCGTGACCGGGACGCCCTCGCGCACGACGATCACGTCGATACTGCCACGCTCGACGTCGACGATCAGCGTGTCCGCCCGCGCCACCGCCCGCACGAGTGCCAGCGGCTTGATGTCCGCGGCGTGGAGCCGCATCCCCAACAGCCCAATCGCTCCAACGAACGGGTCGAGCACGTCCTTCGGCAGGCCGAGCGCGAACACTTTGATCCGGCCGTTCTCGCCGCCGATCGTCTGGGAGGAGATGTACGTCTCGTCGAGCGGCACCGGAAGCTCGCGCTTCATCTCCCGCTCGACAGCCTCTGCAATCAGCCGCGGTTCCATCTTGGGAAACTCGAGCAGCCTCGGCACGCTGCGCTGTCCCGTCACCGACGCCACCAGCCGCCCGCGACTCGAACGCAACGACTCCAGCAGGCCGAACGTCGCCTCCGCGACCGCCTCGCGGTCCACCACGGCGCCGCCCTGCACGGCGCCCGCGGGCAGCGGAGCCGAGCCCCATTCCGCCACCCGGCGTGGGGGGGG
>JBBDNH010000197.1:0-3601 GCA_040877745.1 Dehalococcoidia bacterium | reverse complement strand
AGGCCAGGTTGTCGAAGACGGACATGTGCGGGTAGAGGGCGTACGACTGAAAGACCATGGCGATGTTGCGGTCCTTCGCCGCGACCTCGTTCACGACGCGGTCGCCGATGGAGATCGTGCCCTCGGTGATCGCCTCCAGGCCCGCGAGCATGCGCAGGGCGGTCGATTTGCCGCAGCCGGACGGCCCGACGAGGACGAGGAACTCCTCGTCCGGCACCTCGACGGTGAGGTCGCTGACGGCGACAACGTCGCCGTAGCGCTTCGTGACGTGGTCGAAGGTGATGCTGGCCATGCTAGATCGCCCCCATGGTACTACGCGACGGCTAGCCCTTCACCGCGCCCGCGAGGACGCCCTGGACGAAGTAGCGCTGAAGCGCGAAGAAGACGCAGAGCGGCAGGACCATGGAGATGAAGGCGGCCGCCGTCAGCACCTGGTAGTTCGTGCCGAAGGAGCTGATCAGGCTCTGGATCTGTCTCGTGACCGGGTAGAGCTCCGGATCGCCGAGGTAGATGAGCGCTACGAGGAGGTCGTTCCAAACCCAGAGGAACTGGAAGATGGCGAGCGAGGCAATCGCGGGCAGCGAGAGCGGCAGGACGATGCGGAAGAAGACGCGCGTATCGGATGCGCCATCGAGGTAGGCCGACTCGAAGAGGTCTTTCGGCAGCGAGGCGAAGAAGTTTCGCAGCAGGAAGACCGCGAACGGCAGTCCGTATGCGGTATGCGCGATCCAGATGCCCGGGAAGCTGCCCGTGCCGAAGAAGCCGCCGCCGATGATCGGCATCTCGCCGCCGATGATCGGCACCTCCTCCACGCGCAGGTCGGTGTAGAGACGCAGGATCGGGATCAGCGTCATCTGGAGCGGCACGACGAGGAGCGCGACGACGCCGAGGAAGAGCCCATCGCGGCCGGGGAACCTCATCCAGGCGAACGCGTAGGCGGCGAACGCGGCGACGAGGATGAGGACGACCGTGCTCGGCACGCTGATCACGAGACTGTTGACGAACGCGCGACCCATGTTGCGCTGGGAGAGCACCTCATCATAGTTCTCGAACGTGAAGTCGAACGGGCTGCGGGCGGCCTGCCACCAGCCGCTGGTGGCGATGGCGGACGGGTCGCGGAAGGAGCTGACGAGCAACGCGAGCGTCGGGATAAGCCAGACGACGGCGAGGGCGATGAGCGCGATGTGGAGCGGCAGGCGGGCGAGCATCGCGCGGACGGCGTCGCGGCGGCTCAGCACCGGCGGCGCGAACGCGGGGCCGTCGTCGGCGGGGAGCGCGGGGAGGCTCACTCGGAGGCCTCCTGGAGCTGGAAGCGGCGGATGCCGAGGAGCGTGATGGGCACGACGCCGATCAGCAGCACGACGGCGAGCGCGGCGCCGAGGCCGAAGTTCCGGAAGTCGAACGAGACGCTGAAGAAGAGCGTCGCGATGACGTCGGTGTCGAAGCTGCCGCCGGTGATGACGAACACGAGGTCGAACAGCTTGAGCGCGTTGATGACGAGCGTTGTGGCGACGACGATGATCACCGGCCGCAGCACGGGGACGATGATACGCCAGAAGATCTGCCACTCGGTCGCGCCGTCCACGCGGGCGGCCTCCAGAAGCTCGGTGGAGATGCCCTTGAGGCCGGCGGAGAGGACGACCATGGCAAAGCCGGTCCACATCCAGACGCCGACGGCGATCAGCGAGAAGTTGTTCACGCGCAGCGTATCGAGCACGCCGGGGAGCTGATCGGGGCCGGCGCTCGTCAGCCACGTCTGCGGCGCGTCTTTGTTCTGGAGCCATGCGGTCGGGTCCACCAGCTCGCTGCTGATGCCAAGGCGTCCGTCGAGGAAGTCGCCGGCGCCGGTGGTGAGGGCGTTGACCGTGCCGATGTCAGTGTTGAACTCGTACATGAAGCGCCAGATGACGGCCGCTGCGACGAACGAGATCGCCATCGGGATGAAGATGGCCGCCTTGGCGACGGCCTCGTAGCGCACGCGGCTGGTGAGGACGGCGATGATCAGGCCGAGTCCGACGGTCACGCTCGGGAAGACGACCATCCAGAGGGCCGTGTTGAGGATGGCCGCGTGCGTGTCGATCACCAGCGGCTGCGGGTTGTCGAGGATGAACTGGTAGTTGTCGAAGCCGACGAAGAGGGACGGGTCTTTGGCGAAGTCGATCATGCCGCCGCCGGACTGCTTGTCGAGGAAGCTGGTGAAGATGGTGTTGATGACCGGGTAAACGAGGAAGACGGCCAGCAGCAGCAGCGCCGGCGCAAGCCAGAGCCAGGGCGTCCACGAACTGCGTCCGATCATGGCACGGCGATCCTAGCAAGCGGGGCAGCTTCCCAGAAGGGGGAGCTGCCCCGCTCAACGTACACGGTTCTGGCGCCTATTCCGCCGCTTCGGCGCCTCGCTGCGCTTCGATGTTCGCCAGGATGTCGTTCAGGCTGTCCGGTTCGGCCAGGAACTCGGTCACGCCGGCGAAGAACGCGCGCTGGACCTCGCCGCCGATGCTGTCGTCGAGGTCGAAGCGGAAGACCTCGGCCTCGGTCAGGCGGGCCGCGGCGCTCTGGGTCACAGCGTCCGGGTACGAGTCCAGGCTGATCTCGGTGTTGACCGAGGTGAAGCCTCCGAGCTCGACCCATATCTGCTGGGCCTCCGAGCTTGCGAGCCAGGCCATGAACGAGCAGGTGGCTTCATCGTCGTTGAACGCGAACACGACGTTCGCGCTGCCGATGACTGCGCCGCCGGGCCATGGGAAGAAGTCGTAGTCTTCACCGGGCACAGCGTCCGGGAACTGGGCCGTAATCTCGCCCGCGGCGAACCCGGCCTGGTGGTGGAGCGCCGCGGCCGGCGGGTCCGCGAAGGGCGGGTAGATGGCATCGACGAAGTTTGTGGCGTTGATGCCCTCGGCGCCGCCCTGGGAGACCCAGTCTTCGTTCAGCGCGATCTCGCCGAACGCTTCCCAGGCCGCGACGACAGCCGGGTCCGTGAAAGGCACGCTGCCGTCGATCAGGCCGTCGTTGACCTCGGCGCCACCCTCGGAGTTGACCAGGATGGCCTGCACCCAGTCGGTGCCGGGCCAGCCGCTGTCGGCGGCGGACTCGACGCCGATCGACCAGGGTGGCGTGCCGGCGTCGGCGATCTGCTGCGAGAGCGCGAGCAGGTCGTCGAAGCTCGAGTCCGCGGTGAGCGGCTCCAGGCTGTTGTCGGTGAAGAAGCCCGGGTTGTACCAGATGGTGCCCTTGCCATCGGCCTTCATGAAGAAGCCATAGAGCGTGCCATCGACGGTACCGAGGTCGATGAACGCCGGCGGGTAGTTCGCCCGGACGTACTCCTCCAGGTTGCCCGCCTGCAGGCCGGCGCCGGCCATCGGCTCGGGAGCGGCGCACGAGGAGAGCGGTACGAGCTCGCCCGCCCGGGCGAGGTCCTGGAACAGGCCCATCTCGGCAGGAATAGCGACGTCCGGCGGGTTGCCGCCTTCGACGCGCGTGGTGATCAGCGCGCCGACGCCGCGCTCGCCGGTGAACTCCATCGTGTTGCCGGTGTCCGACTCCCAGGGGGCAACCATCGCCTCGAAGGAGACGAGCTCCTCGTCGCCCCAGATACCGAGGGTGT
>JBBDNH010000196.1:0-3602 GCA_040877745.1 Dehalococcoidia bacterium | reverse complement strand
TCGCGGCGGGCGCGCTCTACCAAGGCCGCTACCCGCTCGCGACGGCGCTGGCGCGGCCGCTGATCGCCAAGCTGATGGTCGACGGCGCGCGCGAGCACGGCGCGCAGGCGGTTGCGCACGGCTGCACGGGCAAGGGGAACGACCAGGTGCGCTTCGACGTGAGCGTGCAGGCGCTCGCCCCCGACCTGCGCATCGTGGCGCCGGTGCGGGAGTGGGAGCTCAAGACGCGCGAGGCCGAGATGGACTACGCGCAGGAGCACAACATCCCGGTGCCGGTCACGAAGGAGAGCCCCTACTCGATCGACGAGAACATCTGGGGCAGGAGCATCGAATCCGGCCCGCTGGAGGACCCGTGGCACGAGCCGGACGAGGAGGTGTTCGCCTGGACACGGCCGGTCGACCAGACGCCGGACGAGCCGCGTTACGTCGAGATCGGGTTCGAGCACGGCCTGCCGGCGGCGCTCGACGGCGAGGAGGTCGAGGGCGTGGCGCTCGTCGAACGGCTGAACGAGCTCGCCGGCGAGTACGGCATCGGGCGCATCGACCACCTGGAGGATCGGCTGGTGGGCATTAAGTCGCGCGAAATCTACGAAGCGCCAGCGGCGGTCACGCTCATCCGCGCGCACGAGGCGCTGGAGCAGATGACGCTGGCGAAGGCCCAGCTGCGGATGAAGGCGTCGATCGCGCAGGAGTACGCCGACCTGATCTACAACGGCCTCTGGTTCACGGCGCACCACCAGGACCTGGCAAGCTACGTGCAGTCGAGCCAGCGCCACGTGAGCGGCACGGTGCGCATGCGGCTGCACAAGGGCCAGGCGACCGTCGTCGGGACGAAGTCGCCACGCAGCCTCTACGCGGCCGCTCTGGCGACGTACGAGAAGGGCGACCAGTTCGACCAGTCGGCGGCTGAGGGCTTCATCCACATCTGGGGACTGCCGGTGCGCGTGCAGGCCCAGGCCCAGCTGCTCGCCCAGCCCGGCGAGCCGCTCCACATCGCTGCTCCGGACGAGCGAGAGGACGCGTAACCCCCAAGTTCTTGGCAGGCGCGCCCGGAAAGCTCTGGCGCGTAACTGCAGGCTTATGTACTATCCTAAGTGGCCATGGGGGCAGGCCCTCGCTGGTCGATCACATTCCGCGGGTGTGCGTCTCTTCAACACGATTGTGATGCAGCCCTATTCGAGGCGATGTCCGGGGAAGGTGACGCCACCACCGTTGAGGTCCGCACTACGGCCCAGGTTGAACACATCCTGGCTCGGGAGCTGGGGAAAGAGGCGCTGAACGCCGATGACCGAGAGGCGATCCTCTCCGTCGCCGGGCGGCAGCTCATCGAGGAACAGCTGGCAAGGACGGGAGCGGTTGAGCCGCTCCTCTTTCTCGATTCCCGCCTCTTTCGCGTTCCCGATGCGGAGCGCCGCCTCTTGCGGGAGTGTGGTTTGTTGGCAAGGCCAGACCGGCCCTAACCCTGCAGGGTAGGCACCGGACAGTCGGAAAATGGCTGCGTCTCCGCCATAGGGGTGGGGGAGGAGAATGCAGGGGGTAGTTGGTGATGCTTACGATTTTGGCTGAGGGCGCCAAAGAGCTCGGCGTCGACCTGAGCAAGGAACAGCTCGAGCGCTTCCAGCGCTACTACGAGGTCCTGATCGAGTGGGCCGAGCGCGTCAGCCTGACGTCGGTTAAGGACGTGGAGGGCGTGCAGCGCCGGCACTTCCTGGAGTCGGCCGCCCTCATTCCCATCCTCCGCGACGCTGACCTCTCCCTCGAGGGCAAGTCCCTCATCGACGTCGGGAGCGGCACCGGTGTCCCCGGCGTGCCGCTCAAGATCCTGGAGCCGAGCCTGCGGGTCACGCTCGTCGAGGCGAAGCAGCGCAAGGCGGAGTTCCTGACCGACCTCCTTCCCCAGCTCGGGATGGAGGATGTCACCGTCATCACGCGGCGCGCCGAAGAGGTCGCGCATGACCCGCGGCATCGAGAGCAGTACGACTTCGCCGTCGCGAAGGCGCTCGCGCCGCTCCGCACGCTGGCCGAGCTGACGCTGCCCTTCCTGGTCATGGGCGGCGTGGCCATCGCGCCGAAGGGCAAGGGCATCGAGAACGAGATCAAGGAGTCGGTCGTCGCGTTGGAGACGCTCAAGGGCTCGATACGTCTCGTCGCGTCGATCGCGCTCGCCCAGCCGGCGCAGACGTGCGTCCTGCTGGACAAGGACCTGCCGACGCCCCAGCGCTTTCCCAGAAGGCCCGGCCTGCCCGCGAAGCGCCCACTCTAGCAACATAGCAGCTCGTATCTGGTCGCAGCGCTCCTGGCAGGGGCGGCTTTACCACGTCGCGAAGCCCGCCTATACTGGCCACAACCTCGAAGGTCTGGACGTTCCTTCGGAATACGAGGAGGAGCTGCGCGAATGATGCCGATGGAACCCCGACTCGACTTCTCAATCCTGGCCGACCGCCTCCAGCGTCTGGTCAGGCTGGACACGAGCATCTTCGACGAGGTCCGCCAGGACCCCTCGGCCACGCTGCCGGCCGTGTTCGTCATGCTGGCGTCGACGCTGCTCGCCGGCATCGGCGGCTGGGTCTGGTGGCTGACGCAAGACTTCGGCGACAGCGGCAAGGTCTTCTTTCAGTCGGTCATCCTGGGCAGCGTGTTCTCGGTCGCGCTCTGGATCGTGTGGCTGCTCGTCGCCTGGGTGATCCTCACGCAGCTCTTCCGCGAGGACGCGGACTGGCAGCAGATGCTGCGCACCATGGGCATGGCGGGCGCGCCCCTGGCGATCTCCGTGCTGATGTTCATCCCGGGCATCGACTTCGGCGTGGGCCTCGCGTCGATCGCGCTCTTCTTTGGCCTGACGACCATCGCCATCCAGGCTACGACGCCGGCCGCGCCGGCCCGCGTGCTGGTCGCCAACCTGGCCGGCTTCGCGGTCTGGGCGATCGTGCTCGGCCTGCTCGCAACCTCAGAGAGCTTTCTGGCGCCGGGCATCTTCCTGATGGACTCCGCCAGCGAGTTCCTCCGCGAGGTGGTCGATGTCTCCGGCCTGGGCGTGGATGACCTGCTGTAGCCGGCCGTCGCGCCTTGCCGGCCACCCTCGTTAGCGAGCGCGGCGCGCCGCTGCAGCGCTGCCATCCATGATCGCGCTTACAGACGAGGACCGGCGCGCCTACCAGGCGAACATCTGGAAGTCGTACCTGCTCCACTTCCTGCTCAACTTCCAACTGTGGTGGGGCATCTGGGTGCTCTACCTCCAGGACATGCGCGGGTTCTCGCTCACGCAGATCACGCTCCTGGAGGCGCTCTTCTGGGGGACGGCAGTCTTCGCGGAGGTGCCCACCGGCGCCATCGCCGACCGCTTCGGACGCAAGACGTCACTCGCCCTCGGCGCAGCCTGCGTAACGGTGGCGGTGATCGCCTTCGCCCTCGGCACGAACTATTGGATCGTGCTCGTGTCCTACCTGGCGTGGGCATTCGGCGCGGCGTTCATGTCGGGCGCGGAGTACGCGCTTATCTATGAGAGCCTGAAGGCGGTCGGCAAGGAGTCGGAGTTCCAGCGCGTGGCGGGCCGCCTAGGCGCGATCTTCTCGTTCGCCGTGCTGGCGGGCGGCGTCGCCGGC
>JBBDNH010000195.1:0-3609 GCA_040877745.1 Dehalococcoidia bacterium | reverse complement strand
CCGAGACGAGGTAGTGCACGTCCTGGCGCGGCGTGGTGACCGCGGCGCCGGGCGTTAGCGTCGGCACGATGCGCGAGACCTCGCCCGACTTCGCCGTGGAGTAGAACGCCAGGAAGCTCTTGCCGCCGGGCGAGTTGAACGCGCCGCGGACGAAGTCGGCCTGGCCGCCGGTGCCGCTGAACTGCACGTGCCCGAACGATTCCGCGCAGCACTGGCCCGTGAGATCGACCTCGATGGCCGCGTTCACGGAGATCAGCTGGTTGTTGCGCGCGATGACGTCGGGGTTGTTCGTGTAGGAGACCGGATGCGACTCGCAGTAGGGATTGTCGTCCAGGAAGCGATACGTGCGCTCGGCGCCCGCCGCGAACGTGAAGACCGCCTTCTGCGGATGGAGCGTCTTTTTCACGCCGTTCGCGACGCCGTCCTCAATCAAGTCGACCATGCTATCGGTGAACATCTCTGAGTGGATGCCGAGGTCTTTGTGCGACCCGAGGTACTGCGCGACGGCGTTCGGCACGCCGCCGATACCGAGCTGGAGCGTCGCGCCGTCCGGCACCATGTCCGCGATGTACTTGCCGATCGCCTCGTCCTCCGGGCGCATGGCCGGGGCCGGCAGCTCCGCGATCGGCGCGTTGTGTTCGACCACCGCGGTCGCCTCCGAGATGTGGATGAACGAGCGGCCGTGGATACGCGGCATGTGCTCGTTCACCTCGAGGATGACGACCTTCGCGACACGCGCCGCGGTCGTCGAGTAGTCGACCGAGACGCCGAGGCTCATGAAGCCGTGCTTGTCCATGGGCGAGACCGTGCCGATGAACACGTCCACCGGGATGAACTCGGAGAGCAGGCGCGGCACCTGGTGGAAGAAGTTCGGCGTGAAGCCGGCGCGGCCCTCCTTCACGGCCTCGCGGTCGGCGCCGCCAAGGAAGAGCGACTCCCAGCGGATGACGTGCTTGAGGTCGGGCTGGAGCACCGTCGCCTTCGTCGCGCTGAAGGGGAGCAGCGCGCGCATCGTGAGCTTCGTGAACGTGCCCGCGCGCGCGGCGTCCGCGATCGCCCCAAGGACCGCCGGCGGCTCGCCCGCGATGATCGGCTGGACGATGCTCGCGCCGTCCGGGATCAGGGCGACGGCCTCGTCGGCAGACCTCAGTTTGTTCTTGTACGCATCGCGCCAGCGGTCGCTCACGCAGTACCTCCGATGGGGCTCAGGACACCAGCACCTGGAGCGGGAGTATTCTAGCAGGTTCGCGTCAGGCACGCGCCCGCGTAGGGGAGGTCTTCAGACCTCCCGCTATGGTGTTTCGCTCGCCCACGCTTCATGCCGCGGCCTTTAGGCTGCGGCGGCGAAACACGTTGCTGGAGGCCTAAAGGCCTCCCCTACAACGGGCCTCTCCCGGATCGTTAATCAAGCTCAGAATGCCGCGTAGCGGAGGTCTTCAGACCTCCCGCGTCTCTGTTGCGCCTACCAAGCCCGAGCGTTCGCGCGGGCCACCGGGCCTTGCTGTTAGAGGCGTGGCCGCCGTTTCCGAGGGCGGTGCGCTGGGGCCGATGAGGCGTAGGTGGCACCAGCTGGCTTGACGCGAGGCGATGTCAATCCTGCACTTCCGGCGGCTTCGCGTCGAAACTGATATGATGAGCCTAGGACGGCGCAATAGGCCTAAACGGCCCAGCACGACGAAGGAAGTAGACCATTGACCGATGGATTCATCACGCTCACCCTGGAGGTAACCGAGGAGGGCAAGCAATTCGTTTCTCGCTGCAAAGAGCTGGATGTGACAAGCTGTGGTGATTCGCTCGACGAGGCGATGGAGAACATCCGCAAAGCCACTCTGCAGTACCTCAACGCCATCCATGAACTCGGCGAAAGCCCGCGAATCTTCAAGGAGAAGGGCATCGTTATCAGGAAGAGGGCACCGGCGACCGTGCGGCGAGAGTACCGCGTAAGCCCAGGGTCGCTCGTCGGGCCATACGTCACAAGGGTACCCGTGACGGCATAGGTGCCGAAGAAGACTCGGCGGGAAGCGCGGCGGCGTTCGAGCCTTACCATTAGTCTCGAGCAACCAAGCAATTCGCGCACTGGAGCGTCTGGGGTTCATTACCAAGCCGGGCTCTGGCGGCAGCCACCTTACGATGTATCGCCAGAGGCCAGACGGTACCAAGGATGTTGTGGTTGTGATCTTGGCCAAGAAGGAACTCCCCAGGGGAACACTCCAGGGCATCCTCCGCACGGGACGCGTCTCAAGACAGAGCTTCACCGAAGCCCTACGCTGATTCCGCCATCATCGATCCTTCGGGCCAGGGTTCCATGCCGCGCCCTTCAGGGTGCGGTCGACCGTGGCTCACACCCGCACGGGCCGCCCTTCGCGCCAGGAGCGGCCCGCGGCGAGCGCGATCGCCAGCGCCGCGCGAGCGTCGGCGCCGGACGAGTCCGGCGCGCGGCCCGCGGCGGCGCAACGGACGAAGTGCGCGAGCTCCTGCGCATAGGCGTCGCGAAAGCGGTCCCAGTACCACGCCACGTAGTCGTGCGAGACGCCCTGCTCGCCGTAGTGGCGCACGAGCGTCTCCTGCTCCTGCCCGACGGCCACCTTGCCCTTCGAGCCCATCACTTCGATGCCGACCTCGTAGCCGTAGACCGCGCGCCGGCTGTTTGTGATCGTCGCCAGCGCGCCAGAGGCGAGCTTGAGCGTCGTGACCGCGGTGTCGACGAACGCCTCGCCCTCGCCGTCCTGGTAGAGCACTTCGCCCCACGTGAAGACCTCCTCGACCTCCAGGCCGGTCAGGAAGCGCACGCTGTCGTAGTCATGGATCGACATGTCTACGAATAGACTGCCGCTGCCGCGCAGGTACTCGACGCTCGCCGGCTTGGGGTCGCGCGTGGTGCCGACGATGAGCTCGACCTCACCGAGCTCGCCCGCCGCGATCGCGCGCTGCGCCTCGCAGTACGCCGGGTCGAAGCGGCGCTGGAAGCCGACCTGCAGCTTCACGCCGCACTCGTCGACGACGCGCAGCACGGCGTCCGCATCCTCCAGCGTCAGCGCGAGCGGCTTCTCGCAGAAGACGTCCTTGCCGGCGCGCGCGGCTTCGCTGATCAGCGTCACGTGGACGTCGCTTGTCGCCGCGATCACCACCGCGCGAATCGACGGGTCGGCGAGCAGCGACGCGTGATCGGTCGTCGAGGTCGCGCCGCGAGCCAGCGCCGCCGCGCGCTCGGCATGCTCCTGGCTCAGGTCGGCCACGGCGACCAGCTCGACACCGGGGTGCTGCGCCAGCGTGCGGCAGTGCTGCAGGCCGATCTTGCCCGCGCCGATCACGCCGATCCGAACGCTCTCTCCCATGTCCGGCCCCATGGTAGAGTATGGACGCTGGACGTTCCAGATCGGAGATCGAACGCGCCCATTCATGCACCGGCCCTCAGGCGGTACAGCGTCCGCGACCATGCCCCAGCCCTCATGCTGGGGTCGAAGTCTCAGGAGCAACATGGAACGCACGATCGGCTTCTTCCTCTCGCACGAGCAGCTCGCGCCGGGCGCGCTGGTCGAGCTCGCCGTCGCGGCCGAACAGGCAGGCTTCGACAGCGTTTGGACGAGCGACCACTTCCAGCCCTGGCAG
>JBBDNH010000194.1:0-3625 GCA_040877745.1 Dehalococcoidia bacterium | reverse complement strand
GCGGTAGGACTCCGGGTCGCGCGTCGCGTAGACGACGTGGACGATGTAGTCGCGCAGGTTGTCCTCCAGGTGCACCTCACTCACGGCCTGGCGCGCGGCGACGATGTCGTCCGGGCTGGCGACGTGGCTCACCGGCTGCGGCTCGCCCATGACGAACCGCTCGAGGATCTGCTTCTCCTCGGGCCGGCTGGGGTAGTCGACGATCACCTTGAGCATGAAGCGGTCGAGCTGGGCCTCCGGCAGCGGATACGTGCCCTCGTGCTCGATCGGGTTCTGGGTGGCCAGCACCATGAACGGCTCCTCCAGCGGGAACGTCGTGCCGCCGATCGATACCTGGCGCTCCTGCATCGCCTCCAGCAGCGCCGATTGCACCTTGGCCGGGGCGCGGTTCACCTCGTCCGCGAGGACGATGTTCGCGAAGATGGGGCCCTTGCGCACGTGGAAGCGCGCCTCCTTGGGGTCGTAGACCTCGGTGCCGGTGATGTCGGCGGGGAGCAGGTCTGGCGTGAACTGGATGCGCACGAAGCTGGCGCTGATGCAGCTCGCCAGGGTGCTAACGGAGAGCGTCTTGGCAAGGCCGGGCACGCCCTCGATGAGGATGTGGCCGCGGCAGAGCAGGCCGATGAGCAGCCGGTCGATCAGGTCTTCCTGCCCGACGATGACGCGCGCGGTCTCCGCCTTCACGGCCTCCACGAAGCGGCTCTGCTCGCGCACGCGCGCGTTGATCGCCTCGATGTCCACGGCCATGGATCGGATTCTACCACGCACGAAAGCGCCCGGCCGGGAGATACCGCCGGGCGTTTTCCCTCAGTAGGCGAGGCTAGAAAGGCTCGGCTACGCAGACGTGTTCGGCAGCCCGCTAGCGCGTCGCTACTCCTCCTTAGGCGCCCACTGGTTCGTCAGGTCCTTGGTCAGCTCCGCCGGGGCGAGCTTCGCGACGGTATCGATGTCCCACGTGCCCTCGGTGCGGATGTTCGCGATGAGCTCGGGCTCGCTGTAGAGGCCGATGTGGTTGCCCGCGACCAGGAAGTTGCGGCCGTTCACGTTCGCCGCTTCGTCCGTGCAGAGCCAGACGACCATGGGGGCGACCGCGTCCGGCGGGTTCGCCTTCTCGAAGGCCTCAAGCGCCTGCACCTGCATGCCCGCGGCGCCTCCGCGCTGGGCGGCGGCCTTCATCTCGTCGCTGATGACCAGGCGCGTGCCCGCGCGCGGCCGGATGGCGTTGCAGCGCACACCGTACTTGCCCATGTCGCGCGCGACGGTGCGCGTCAGGCCGACGATCCCCTCCTTGGCCGCGCTGTAGTTCGCCTGGCCCATGTTGCCCAGGCCGGACTCGGATGAGGTGTTCACGATGACGCCCGAGCGCTGCTGCCGGAAGACGACGCAGGCGTGGCGCGTGAGGTTGAAGTGGCCCTTCAGGTGCACCGCGATCACCGCGTCCCACTCCTCTTCGGCCATGTTGAAGACCATGCGGTCGCGCAGGATGCCCGCGTTGTTGACCACGATGTCCAGCCGGCCGAACGTGTCGATCGCCTGCTTCACCAGCTCCTCGCCGGTCGAGAACTGGGCGATGTTGCCATAGTTCGCCGCGGCCTTGCCGCCGGCCGCTTTGATCTCTTCGACGACCTCGTCGGCGGGCGTCTTCTCGCCGCCCTCGCCGGCCGCCGAGCCGCCGAAGTCGTTCACGATCACGGCCGCGCCCTCGCTGGCCAGCAGCAGCGACTCGCCCCGTCCGATGCCGCGGCCGGCCCCGGTCACGATCGCTACGCGGTCCTTCAGTCGATCACCCACGGTGTGTCCCTCCTCTAGTCATGTGATGTTGGTCTGGTGGCCCCACCCCGTCTGTCGGGGGGACGCGAAGCTAGGTATAGCCAATGCGGGCATGAGACGCAAGCAAGGCGTAACGCGGGCGTCGATGCGGCTATTATGTGCAGTGACCCTGTAGTAACGGCGGAGAGGTAGCGTGACACGACGCAAGGTGTTTGGAACGCTCGAGGCGCGTTGGCCGCTCTGGCTGCTGGCGGTCGCCTTCGGCCTTCACGCGGTCATGATTGGCTCGCTCATCTGGGGCTACTTCGATTTCTTCATCTACTCCGTGGATCGTACCCCAAAGGGGGTCGACTTCTTCGCCATCTACGAGGCCGGGCATAGCGGGCTTGAAGGCAGGTCGGTCTATGAATTCAACCTCGACGATATCGCTAATGGAGTGACGAAATCACCATACCTGTCGCCCTACCGCTACGTGCCCGTGTTCGCCTACGCCGTGGGCGCGCCACTGAATGCTCTGTCGCCATGGCGGGCCTACTGGGCTTGGGTGGCATTGAACGAGCTGCTCCTCGTGCTGAACGCTTATGTTACCTGGCGCATGGCGGAACAGAAGACCTGGGGCACCGTCGGCGTTGCGATGTGGCTCCTGTTCACCCCGTTCTACCTGGAGCTGTACCTGGGCCAGTTCTCCTTCCTGATGACCACAGCCCTGCTCTGGACGGGCATTGGCCTCCTCCGCGGCCGCGAGCTACTTGCTGCGGTACCGTGGGCGCTGTCGCTCGTGACAAAAACCAACAGCGCGGTCCTCGCGCCGGTATTCCTCCGCCTCGGCTGGTGGCGTGCGTTGCTCGGCGGCTGCGCACTTCTCGCGGCCAATGGCGCCTATTTCTTGTGGCGTCCCGGCGACTTGCGTACCTTCCTGGACGACAACTTCCTAGCCTCCTTCCGCAAGCCGCCCATCCGATTCAACGAGTACTGGCCCGCCCAGCATGGCTTGACGGACCTGATTGAGAACACGTACTTGGCCGTCGACATGACGGCGCGACAGACGCCTGAGGCATACTCTCTGATCGCGGTAGCGGTGATCGTCGCTGTCTCACTCGCCGTAACCTTTCTGGCAAGGAGGCAAGACCTGTTGGCGCTCTTCGCGATCTGGTCATCTGCATTCTTCCTCGCCTACAACGACGTATGGGAGTTCCACTACGTTATGTTGCTGCCGGCGCTCGTGCTCCTCGTAACGCATCGGCCGGCCTTCCGGCCGCTCGTGCTCGCCGTCTTCGTGCCGCTGGCTCTGCCCGCGCCCCACTGGCTGCTGACGCATGTCTTGAACGACCAGCCCTTACCGGTAGGACCCTTCCTAATCGACCGCCTTCAGACTCTTTGGCCGGCCTGGGGCGTCGTGCTCTACCACGCGTGGAAGCCCATCCCAACGCTCGTCCTGTGGGCGACCCTGGTGGCATCGCAGTCGCGGGGAGGGTTTGGGCTGGAGTGGTTCGCGTCGCTAGGGGCGCCGCTGCGTAACCGGCTCGTCCCTAGAGCCGAGTAGTTGATGGGCGGTATCCGGCTTCAGCTTAGTAGCTCCACCCATACATCCGCGTCGCGTCGGCCCTGAGGTCTGGCTGGCAGTCCGGGTGGGCGATCGCGAGCAGCTCGCCGATGCGCTCGCGCAGCGTCTTGCCGCGCATCGTCGCGATGCCCCACTCCGTCACGATGTAGTCGACCGCGCTGCGCGGCGCGGTCACCGGCGCGCCCGCGTCGAGCGAGGCGACGACGCGCGACTTGCGTTCGCCATTCGACGTCACGTACGACGCCGGCAGCACCATGATGCTGCGCCCCTGCGCCGAGTGCGCCGCCGCGA
>JBBDNH010000193.1:0-3632 GCA_040877745.1 Dehalococcoidia bacterium | reverse complement strand
GTAGCCGAGGCTTTCCAGCCTCGGCTCACCTTGCGCGGGTGGAAAGCCGCGCCTACGCAGGACTGCGTTCCCCCATCCGCACGAGGCCGCTATCGCCGCCGTAGCCGCGCCTACGCAAGGCTGTGTTCCTCCGTTCGGACCAGGCCGGTCTCGTCGGTCCAGCGTTCGATGGCCGGCCGGGCGGCGGCGCGGACGAAGCGCTCCTGGCGGACGAACTCCGGGTAGAGCGCCAGCCGCTCGCGCAGCTCAAAGCCCGCCTCCTCGGTCACCTCGCGCAGCTCCTCGATCTTCGGCCAGGGCGCCTCCGGGCTGATGTAGTCCTTCGTTAGCGGCGAGACGCCGCCCCAGTCGTTCGCGCCCGCCATCAGGTAGATGCCGTAGGCGTCCGGCGTCAGGTTGGGCGGCGCCTGCAGGTTCATGCCCGGCCCCAGGATCAGCCGCGCCGCCGCGATCGTGCGCAGCATCTCGTAGACGCTGGGCTCGTCCTTGTGGCGCATCGGGATGTCGTCCTTGACGCGGAAGTTCTGGACGATCACCTCCTGGATGTTGCCGTGCTCCTCGTGCACGTCCTTGATCGCGAAGAGCGAGTCGACGCGCTCGGCCCACGTCTCGCCGATGCCGATCAGGATGCCCGTCGTGAACGCGACACCCTGCTCGCCGGCGTAGCGCATCGTGTCCAGGCGCAGCTCCGGGATCTTGCCGGGGCAGTTGAAGTGCGCCTCGCCCTTCCCGTGCAGCCGCTCCGACGTGGTTTCCAGCATCAGGCCCATCGAGACGTTGCACTCCCGCAGCGAGATCACCTCGTCGCGGGTCATGATCCCGGGGTTCGCGTGCGACAGGAGGCCCGTTTCGCTCTCGACGAGGGAGCACATCTCGCGCAGGTAGGAGATCGTCGTCTCATGGCCGAAGCGACGTAGGTCGTCGCGGACGAAGTCGTAGATCTCCTCCGGCTTCTCGCCCAGCGAAAACAGCGCCTCCTTGCAGCCCCGCCGCCGGCCGGCCTCCGCAACCGCGAGGACTTCGTCCGGCGACATCGTGTGCGCGATCGGGTCCTTGGGCCCGCGCGCGAACGTGCAGTAGCCGCACTTCTGCCGGCACAGGTTCGTGAGCGGGATGAACACGTTGCGCGAGTATGTGACGGTGTTGCCCTTGCCCTGCTCGCGCACGGTGCTCGCCGCGAGCAGGAGCGCCGGCAGCTCCGTCCCGCGGGCCGCGATCAGGCGCTCGCCGTCGGCGCGCGACAGTCGCTCGCCGGAGATCGCGCGCTGGAGCAGCTCCTCGAACGCCGGGTCGAGCCGCTGGTGGAGGTAGAACATGGCGCTCCCAAAACAAAAGCCGAGCCCACGCCCGATAGGTCGGGTTACGAGGGCCCGGCACCAGCTTCTCCCGCTGGCAGGTCTCTCAGCCGGGACCTGCTTAGGTTCGGATTGCAGCGTACACCCATACCGGATCTTCGTCAAGGCTTGCGCTTGCTGTGACTGGGTTATCCATCGGCGCTTGGAAGACCGACCGCCCCGTAAACGGGGCGGTATGCCATGCCGCACCATTCATGGTGCGGTGGGGAGAATACACCACCAACGAGGACCGGTCACGTTCGTCCGTTGATGGTATACTGTGGGTGCTTCCCCTCGACGCAAAGGTAGGTTCGCCGATGTCCAGAGACTCTCGCATCCTCTCGATCCCCGGCCACGCTGAGCTCCACGTCCGCACGCGCTCCGGCCGCGTCAGCATCGTCGCGGAGGAGCGCTCCGACGTCTCCGTCGAGTCCGACGCGCCGCTGCGCGACGACAAGGTCGAGGTCGACCCCAGGGGCCGGGCCTCGATCACATCCAGCCGTGGTGGCTCCGGCTGGCTGGAGATCCGCTGTCCCGCCGGCACGGACGTCGGGGTCGGCACCGTCTCAGGCAACGTCGAGCTGGCCGGCCCGCTCGGGGCGGTCAAGGTGATCACCGTGAGCGGCCACATCGAGGTCGAGCGCGCGGAGACGCTCGATGCGCGCAGCGTGGCCGGCAGCATCGAGGTGAGCAGCTGCGTCGGACGCTGCCAGCTCCAGACGAAGAGCGGCCGCGCGATCTGCGGGACGGCCGCCGAAGCGCAGGCGTCGACGCTCTCCGGCATGATCCGCCTGGCCCAGATCGCGGGCAACGTGAGTGCTCAGAGCGTGAGCGGCAAGATCGACATCGGCATGCGCAGCGCGGGCGATGTCAAAGTCCAGACGATGTCCGGCGCGGTCACCGTCGCGGTGCCGCACGGCATGAAGCCGGCAGCCCACCTCCGCAGCATGACGACCCGGCCTCGCGTGGACGTCGAAGAGGGTAACGACTTTCAGATTAGGGTTCAGTCGCTGAGCGGCAAGATCGAGGTGGTGCCCTCCTGATGGGGGCGCCGCCCACCGAGAGCACCGAAGGAACCGTGGTCTTCACCGACATCGTGGGGTTCACGGAATATACGGCGTTGCGCGGCGACACCGAGGCCATCGCGTTGCTCGCCATGCAGGAGCGCTTCGTGCTCGAGGCGCTGCCGCCCAGGGCGCGCATCGTCAAGGAGCTGGGCGACGGGCTGCTCATCTGGTTCGAGGACGCGTGCGAGGCGCTCCAGACGGCGCTCGTGCTCCAACAGACCTTCGAGCGCGCTTCCGCGGAAACCGAGGTCCCGCTCTGGGTGCGCATGGGCATCCACTCCGGACGCCAGACGCGTTGGGGCAACGACCTGGTGGGCCACGACGTGAACGTCGCGGCGCGTGTCGTCGACGTAGCGAGCCCGGGCGAGGTGCTCGTGTCCGAGGCGACGATGCACCAGATCCAGGACCGGCTGCCGGACATTGTCTTCGAAGAGCTGGGCCCGGTGGTGATGAAAGGGATCCCGGACGCGATGCGGCTGTATCGCGCGCTACCCGATCTCAGCTAAGCTGGTATGCGCGCCCCAACGGCGCGAAGATCTCTCCGAGTAGAAGGGACTCGTATCGATGAACTCTGCACAAGCTGTACAACAACAGCTCGGTTTCTGGCACGGAGCGCTGGACAACGTGATGGGTGACTGCGGCGACGCGCTGAACAAGGAACTGCCGGGCGCGACAGTGACGTCGATCGCGGCGATCTACGCGCACCTGGTCTTCGCCGAAGACACGATCGTGAACGGCATGATCCAGGGCAAGCCGCCAATCTACCCGCAGGACGGCCGGGAAGCAACGACCGGCGTTCCATTTCCCGGCAACCCGGGGATGGGGGACTGGGCCAAGGGACTGCAGATGAACTACCCTGCTTTCCAGGAGTACGCGAAGGAGGTCTTCGCAAACACCGACGTCTACCTCAGCGCCGTCTCTGAGGCAGACCTCCAAAAGAAGGTGCAAACGCCTGCCGGTGAGCAACCCGTGGAGTGGGTGGTTGTCACCTTGCTGGGCACGCATGCGCCGCAGCACATTGGCGAGATTGCGGCGCTGAAGGGTGTGCAGGGCCTCAAGGGCCTGCCCTTCTAGGCGGATTCATCGCGCGGGCGGGCAAACGAACGGAGAGAACCATGCCGGGAGCGCCAGCGCAGGTCAAGGTGACAGGACTCGCGGACTACCTTGAGGTGATGAGCAAGTCGGTGTTCCAGACCGGCATCTCCTGGAGCGTCGTCGAGAACAAGTGGCC
>JBBDNH010000192.1:1245-3663 GCA_040877745.1 Dehalococcoidia bacterium | reverse complement strand
TGGGCGATCTCCTTGTTCGTCTTGCCCTCAGCGATCAGATCGAGGATCTTGCGCTCCTGCTCCGAGAGCAGGGCTAGCTCGTCATCCTTCTTGGCGCCGCCAGTCCGGACGCGCTCCAGCACTCGCTGGGTGACGGCCGGGTCGAGCAGCGATTCTCCGCGGCTTGCGCGCTCGATGGCGCTGACGAGCGTCGGGCCCTGGGTCTGCTTCAGCAGGTACCCCGTTGCGCCGGCCATGATCGACGCGAAGACCGCTTCGTCGTCGGCGTACGAGGTGAGCATGAGCACCTTCGTGTCAGGGCGCGCGGCGCGGATCTCGCGGCACGCCTCGACACCGCTGCCGTCCGGCAGCCGGACGTCCATGACGATGACGTCGGGCTGGCAGCGCGCCGCCTCCTCGACGGCGGTGGCGACGGAGTCCGCCTCGCCCACGACGGCGAGGTCCGTCCTGCGGCGCAGGAGCGCTCGCAGGCCCTCGCGCACGACTTCGTGGTCGTCGACAATGAGCACCCGGATCGGGCTCGCCATCAGCGTGCTCCTTTCGCGCCCAACGGTAGCTCAACGGTCAGCGTCGCGCCATGCCCGGGCGAAGACGCGACGCGCAGCGACCCGCCAAGCGCGCTCGCGCGCTCTCGCATGTTCTGCAGGCCCTGTCCTGCGCCAGGCTGCGCGGGGTCGAAGCCGGCGCCGTCGTCCGTCACGGTCATCGTGAAGACGCCGTTCCGCTGCGCGAGCTTCGTCGTGACGTGGGTCGCGCCGGCATGCTTTCGGACGTTCGTCAGCGACTCCTGCGCGAGGTGGAAGAGCGCGTTGGTCTGCTCCTCGGTGAGGTTGCGGCACGCCCCGGGCTCCTCGTCCAGCTGTACCTCGATGAGCGAGTTTGCCTTGAGCTCCTGGAGCAGGCCGCCGACCGCGCCGGCGAGGTCGGTGCCGGCGAGCACTGTCGGGCGGAGGTCGAGGATGTAGTTTCGAATGTCACGGATCGTTTGGTTCAGGTGGTCGATGGCGCGCTGGAGCTGCGGGCCCACCTCGGCCGGCGCTTCCTTCAGGTCTTCGAGGCTGTTTTCCAGCATCAGGCCGGTAGCGTAGAGCGACTGAATGATGCCGTCGTGGAGGTCCATGCCGATGCGGTCGCGTTCCTCCATCACGACGTAGTCCTGGACCTGCTGGTAGAGCCTGGCATTCTCGATCGCGACCGCCGCGTGTGCGGAGAACGTACGCAGCACGTTCTCGTCGGCTTCGGTGAAGGGCTCGCCGCCGTGCTTGTCGGTGAGATAGAGGTCGCCGGCCACCCGGCCTTCGTAGAGGATCGGCAGCCCGATGAAGCTGGTCATCGGTGGGTGGTTCGGAGGCAGGCCGTACGAACGAGGGTCGTCGGCGATGCGGTCGACGCGCAACGCCAGGCCATCGCGGATCACGGCGCCCAGCAGCCCTCGCCCTTCAGGAAGGGCGCCGATGCGCTCGCGTTCCTCCAGGCTGATACCGGAGGTAAGGAACTCGACGATGCGGTGGTCGTCGTCGACGAGCGCAAGCGCGCCGTACCGCGCGTCCGTTACCGAGCGGCTGAGATCGACCACACGCTGGAGGACCGATCCCAGGTCGAGGTCGGAAGAGACGGCGAGGCTCGCTTCGTTGATGGCGGCCAGCTCGCGTGCTCGCTGCGCGCCCTCCTGCTGCGCCCGGCGTACGGCGCGGAACACCCACGACGAAAAGCCGAGCACGCCGGCCGCGGTCAGGGCGACGATCAGCAGCACGACGCTGGCGTCGGGCAGGATGCGCCCGAATTCGAGCGCGGCGGCGCCCGTGACCTCGTGGGCGCGTTCGGCTAAGCGATCGGCCATCGTGCTCAGACTAGCATGCCGGGATGGTGGCGCCAGCTACGCGGCGACGAAGCCGCCGTCGACGAGGGCCTCTGCACGCTGCGAGGAGCACTATCTGATCACGCGCCTGCTGCGCGACGAGTTGCGCCTGCTGGGTTCGCTGGGCTAGCAAGACGCTACGCCGGGCGGAGCCGCCACGGACTGACCTTCATCCCTTCGATGAGGAGCAGGCGTCCAACGCCGACGCCCGCGACCGCGATCCACTCCCGCAGGCCGAGCGTGGTGGTGTGGAAGGCGTCCTGCAGCGGCGGCACGTAGAGGACAGCCAGCAGCCCTCCGAACGAGATGATCGTGGCGACGACGACGTAGGGGTTGCTGAGCGGCCCGATGTCCAAGATCGTCCGGTAGAGCGAACGCGAGCCGTGTGCCTCCAGGAGCTCCGCAACGACGATGGCGGCGAAGGCGACCGTGCGCGCGGCGTCGTCGCTGGCGCCGAAGACGTAGAGCCAGATGACGAACACGGCGAGTGCACCGGCGCCCTCGGCGATGCCGCGGACGGCGAGCACCACCGCGATGGGCCGCGTGAGGACGGGCTCATC
>JBBDNH010000192.1:0-1235 GCA_040877745.1 Dehalococcoidia bacterium | reverse complement strand
CGACGGCGCATCGCGTCGGGGTCGCCGGGCTCGAAGCTGAGCGCGAGGGCAGGGAGGCTGTCCGTCACCAGGTTCACCCACAGGATCTGCATCGCGAGGAGCGGGATGGGCAGCCCCGCGGCAATGCCGCCGAAGATCAGGATGACCTCGCCGATGTTCGCGGACATGAGGTAGACGACGAAGTTGCGGATATTGTCGAAGATCTTGCGTCCCTCTTCCACCGCGGCGACGATCGAGGCGAAGTTGTCGTCGGTGATGATCATGTCCGCCGCGTCCTTCGCGACATCCGTGCCCGTGATGCCCATCGCCACGCCAATGTGCGCGCGTTTCAGCGCCGGTGCGTCGTTTACGCCGTCGCCCGTCACCGCGACAATGTGGCCGTTCGCGCGAAGCGCCTCCACGATGCGTACCTTCTGCTCCGGCGAGATGCGCGCGTAGACGCGCACGTAGTGGGCGGCTTCTTGCAGCTCGGCGTCGCTCAGATTGTCGAGCTCAGCGCCGGTGAGTGCCTCGTCGCCGTCGTTCGCGATCGCCAGCTGCCGCGCGATGGCGAGCGCCGTTCCCGCGTGGTCGCCGGTGATCATCACGGGTTGGATCCCGGCCTCGCCGCAGAGCGCCACGGCGTCCTTCGCTTCGGGCCGCGGCGGGTCCTCGAGCGCGACCAGGCCCAGAAACGTCAGTCCCTGCTCGAGCTCCTCGCGCGGCTCCTCGTCCGCGATGGGCCGGGAGGCGAGCGCGAGCACGCGCAGGCCTCGCGATGCGAGGTCTACGTTCGCCGTCCGGAGCTGGGCGCGGTCGCCGTCCGAGAGCGGCTTGCGCTGCGAGCCGTCCTGATAGAAGTCGCAGCAGTCGAGGACGACGTCCGGCGCGCCCTTCTGAAAGGCGATCAGGCCATGGTCCCAACGATGCACCGTCGTCATGCGGCGGCGGGCGGCGGTGAACGGCGCCTCGTCGACGCGAGGGTGCTGGCGTTCTACCTGCTCTCGCGCAAGGCCGGCCTTCGCCGCGGCGACGGCGAGCGCACCCTCTGTGGTATCGCCGATGATCTGCCAGCGCCCGTCCTGCTGCTGTAGGTGCGCGTCGTTACAGAGCGCGGCCGCGACGAGCAGGAGCCGCAGGTGGGCGTCCCCCGCATCCACGGGGGTACCGTCGCGCAGGAACTCGCCGGTGGGTTCGTAGCCGACGCCGGTTACGGCGATCTCCGCCTGGCCTGGCCCGAGATATAGGCGCACTGC
>JBBDNH010000191.1:0-3697 GCA_040877745.1 Dehalococcoidia bacterium | reverse complement strand
CTGGAGGTCTGTCCCTACGAAGTCGTGCTTGAGGTGGGCACTGAGCGGCCACTCGATCGCTCGTCCTCGCCCCGCAACCTGGCCTCCGAAGGGGGTTGACAAGCTATGAGGCCGGTGGTATCGTCATAGCAGAACACGCGTTCCGAATAGACGGTCGCAGGAGGTGCGTGATGAAGGGACTCTCAGCAAAGCAACAGTCGATCCTGGACTTCCTTCGGAAGTTCATCCGCGAGAAGGACTACCCGCCGAGCATCCGCGATATCCAGCTCGGCTGTAACATCAGCTCGACATCGGTCGTCGACTACAATCTCAAGGCGCTCGAGCGGCTGGGCCACATCCGCCGCGACCGCGAGGTCTCCCGCGCCATCGAGCTGCTCGACGGCAACGGCCGGCGCCCCTACACGCGCCCCGTCCCGATCATCGGTACCATCGCGGCCGGCCAGCCGATCCCGGTGCCCGGCGCCGACACGTGGTCGGCCGTTGACTACGACAACGTGGTCGAGGTGACCGAGGACATGACCGGCGGCCGGGAGCACGTCTACGCGCTTCGCGTCAAGGGAGACTCGATGATCGATGCTCTCGTGAACGATGGCGACATCGTCATCATGGAGGCGACCAGCTCCGCGAACGACGGCGACATGGTCGCGGCCTGGCTCAAGCGCGAGGGCGAGGCGACGCTCAAGAAGATCTACACCGAGGACGGTCGCATTCGCCTGCAGCCCGCCAACACCACGATGAAGCCGATCTTCACCGAGCCCGAGAACCTGGAAGTCCAGGGCCGGGTGATCACCACCATCAGCCACCGCTAGCGCGCCGGGCTTCGTAACGCACGCCGCAACCACGCGGCGATATAATAGCGTCGGTGCGCAGGGCTAGGTGGCCCTCCCCCACGTTCGCCAACGAGTGTCATGAGCGACGCCATCCTGCAAGTGAACGGACTGCGCGTTCAATACGCCAACGGCTCGAAGCGAGTCAAGGCGGTCGATGGCGTGAGCCTCGCGCTGCGTCGCGGCAGCATCCTCGCGCTCGTAGGCGAAAGCGGCTGCGGCAAGACCACCACCGCGCTGGCGATCCTCGGCCTGCTGCCGCACCCCGGCCGCGTCATCGAGGGCGAGATCACGTTCGGCGAACGCGATCTGCTGGCGCTGAAGGGCGAGGATATGCGCCGTGTCCGTGGCCGCGAGATATCGATGATCTTCCAGGACCCGGTGGCCGGTCTCAATCCGGTGCTGTCGGTGGGCGAGCAGGTGGAGGAGATCATCTCGACCCACACCGACGTCTCCAAGAAGGAGGCGCGCGCTATGGTGCACGATGCCCTCCGTCGCGTCGGGCTGGCGCGGCCCGAGGAGCTGACCAGCCGCTACCCGTTCCAGCTTTCGGGCGGCATGAGCCAGCGCGTGACGATCGCGATCGCGACCGTCCTCAACCCGGACGTGATCATCGCGGACGAGCCGACGTCCGCGCTCGACGTCACGGTGCAGGCGGGCATCCTGAACGAGCTGGAGCGGCTGCGCGACGAGCAGGGGGCATCGATCCTGCTGATCACGCACGACCTGGGCATCGTCGCGCAGATGGCGGACGATGTCGCCGTGATGTACGCAGGCCGTATCGCAGAGGAAGGCGCGGCGCGCGACGTGCTGCGCCAGCCGCGCCACCCGTACACGTGGGCGCTGCTCGGCGCGCTTCCGCGCCTGGACCGCGTCCGCCGTCCGCTGGAAGCGATCAGCGGTTCGCCGCCGGACCTGGCCGAGCTGCCCGACGAGTGCGCGTTCGTGCCGCGCTGCCGCAAGGCCGTTACGATGTGCCGGACGAGCCCGTCGCCGCCCCTGACCGAGCTCGCCCCTGGCCACCGGGCGGCCTGTTATAACCCGGTCTTCCACCAGGAGTAGGGGCGCCGCCGGACTTGGCGAGCGCGCTCAGCTCGAAGAACAGGAGCTGGAGCGCCGTCTCGTCGTCGTAGATCCCACGTTTCACGTTCAGGTCGGCCTCGAGCAGCTTGCGATAAGCCCGCCGCAGCCGCTCGAGCGTGTACGCGGGCGCCTGCTTGAGCAGCGTCTGCAGCACGAAGTTTGGCACGCCCAGCCGCGTGGCGATCTCCGGCCCGCGGACGCGCTGCTCCAGCAGCTCCTTCGCGAGCAGGAGCAGTCGATATTGGCGAGCGACCATGGCGAGCAGCCGCTGCGGCGTGTCGCCCTGGTCTTGGAGACGCTGGAGCAGCACCATGGCATCCTGCACGCGGCCCTCGATGACGGCGTCCGCCATGGCAAACACGCTCGGCTCGCGGGCGAGGCTGACCATCGAGCGGACGTCGTCCTCGGTGACCGGGCGGTCGCCGGCGAAGGTACCCAGCTTCTGGAGCTCGCTATCGAGCGTCCAGAGCTGGTTGCCCACGAGGCCGGCCAGCGCCGCTGTCGCGCGTCCCTCCAGCGCGACGCCCCGCTCCTGCGCGCGACGCCCGATCCAGGCCGCGACCTCCGCTTGTCTGAGCGGCTCGAACTGGCGGATCGTGGCGCCCTTCGGCAGCGCCTTCAGGAACGCGTTCTGCGCCTTGAGGTCGCCCTCCACGAAGACGAGCGTCGTGCTTTCCGGCAGCGTTGCTAGCGCGTCGGAGAACGCCTGCCAGTCGCCCAGCCCGGAGGACTCCGGCTGGTTGCCTGCCTTCGCGCGGCTTCGCCTGGGCCGGCGCGCGCTCTCGAATCGGGCGAGCAGCCCGGTTACGATGATCATGCGATTGCCACCCAGCAGCGGCATGGTCTGGCAGGCCATGAGCAGATCGTCCGGGCGGACCGACGCGCCGTCGAAGTGCGTGGTGTTGTCGATCAGCAGGCCGTCGGTGTCTAGCTCCGAGCGCAGCGCATCCAGCGCTTCGTGGGAGCTGAAGTCGTCCTTGCCGTAGAAGAGCGCGATCATCAGTCGAGGTTCGCCTTCCAGCCGAACCAGACGACGGCAGCGACGGCCGCCAATATGAGCACGCCGGGCCAGCCCGCGTTCGCCGCGAACTCGACGAAGCGGCCGCCGGTGTCCTCGCCGTCGACGCTCACGGCGCGATAGGCGCCGAACGCCGCAGCCGCGCCGAGCCCGAGCACGATAGCCCAGAACGCGAGCGCCAGGTCGGCGCGTTTCACGATTGGCTGTCGGCCGGACACGGTTCGGCTTGCCCTTCAGCCCTCGTGCGCGTAGCCTGGCGTGGGGCCGCACGAGTGTTCATCTTCGCCATCGTCCTGCTTGCCATTGGGTTTGGGCTCTACCTGGGTGCGTTCGCTCAGGGGCCCGGGCCTTCGATGAGCGACCGTCCAATCCAGGCCTGGATGTTCTTCGGCGCAACGGCCTGCATGGTGACGGGCTTCCTGCTGCTCGTCGTATAACGCGTTCGCACCGTCCGACCTCGATTATGCGGTACCGGGCCGCCGCCCGCCAGTATGCATGGATCTGCCCATGCGCGCTGCCGCAGCCCCCGCCGACACTACCATCATGATACCGCCCGACATCGCCGGCCTGGGCATCCTCCTGGTCGTTGGCCTGCTCGCCCTGCACCGCACGCTCCGCCGCGTCCGCCCCACGAAGCGCAACCTGGCTGGCGGGAGTGCATGGGAGTCGAACCCACCCCCCGATGGGCTACATCGGGGCAACGGTGTTGAAGACCGCGGGAGCCACCGGGCCCCATCCACTCCCGAACGTCAGTCTACGAGTCGACGCG
>JBBDNH010000190.1:0-3713 GCA_040877745.1 Dehalococcoidia bacterium | reverse complement strand
CTCACCGACTCGAGCACCTCCGCGTCCAGCTCCTCGTCCACCTTCAGGTTGTGGAGGACATCGCCCTCGTTGTCGAGGACGATCTGCACCTCCTCACCCTGCTGAACCACGAGCGCATCTGGCTCGAAGCCGAACTCGAAGGCGCGGACCGTGAGGACGCCGTTCGTAGGGGCGACCGGCGTCGACGCCGGCGCACCAGGCTCGCCGGAGCCGCCGCCGCACGCCGCGACGACGGCCAGCGTCGCGACCAGCGGCGCGATGAGCGTTAGGAGGTACGGCCTGTGCACGCTGGGGTGTGGGCTACCAGCCCCGTTCCGCGAGCAGCTTGCAGAGGTCCGACATGCGGCAGGCGTAGCCCCACTCGTTGTCGTACCACGCGGCCACCTTAACGAGATTGCCGGCGACCACGTTCGTCACCTGCGCATGGACGATCGACGAGTGTTCGTCGCCCTTCATGTCCATCGACACCACGTGGTCGTCGATGACATCCAGGATGCCCTTCATGCGTTCGGACGCCGCATCGCGCATGGCGTCGTTCACCTTCTCCGGCGTCGTGTCCTCCTCGGTCAGGCAGACCACCTCGACGATCGAGACGGTCGGCGTTGGGACGCGATAGGCGAGGCCGTCCAGCTTGCCTTCGATCTCCGGGATGACGAGCTTCAGGGCGCGCGCGGCGCCAGTGGTGAACGGTACGATGTTCAGCGCGGCGGCGCGCGCTTCCCGCAGGTCGCTGTGCGCGACGTCGAGCACACGCTGGGTGTTCGTGTACGAGTGCACGGTCGTCATCTGCCCCTTCAGGATGCCGAAGTTGTCCAGCAGCACCTTCACCGGCGGCGCCAGGCCGTTTGTGGTGCAGGATGCGTTCGACAAGACATGGTGCTTCGCGGGATCGTATTCCTCGTCGTTCACACCCAGGACGATGGTCTTGTCCTCGTTCTTGGCCGGCGCCGAGATGATCACCTTCTTGACGCTGTTGCCCAGGTGCGCTTTCGCCTTCTCGCCGTCCGTGAACAAGCCGGTCGACTCGACGACGATCTCGGCGCCCGCGTCGCCCCACGGGATCGCGCCCGGGTCGCGCTCGGCGAAGATCGGGACCGTCCGGCCGTCGACGACGATGGCGCCATCGCTCGCCTCGACCTTGCCGTCGAAGCGGCCGTAGTTGGAGTCGTACTTCAGGAGATGGGCGTTCGTGTTGGCGTCGACGAGGTCGTTAATCGCGACGACCTCGAGGGTGTCGCCGTGGCGGTCGCGGATCGCCTTGAAGACCTGGCGGCCGATGCGCCCGAAGCCGTTGATGCCAATCTTGGTAGCCATGGGGGCGTCCTCCTACTGGGGTGGTGCGTCCCCATGATAGCGCGCCCGCACGGCAGGGCCTAGCTGCTACTGCCCTACGGCAGCCGGCTCAGGCTTTCGCAGCGCGTCGATGAACTCCGAAGCCTCCTGCTTCGACAGCTCGTTCGGCGTTCGACCGTACGCGGCGCGGCAGCGCGCCTCCACACTCGCGTCGTCCGGCGCGCCGTGGCGCCTGCCGATGGCGAAGATCGCCCGGATCTGCGAGGACGTCGCGCCCTCGCGGTCGCGGATCACCTTCAGCCCGTTGCGCCCCACGGGCGCGTCCACCACCGGCTTGTCCTGTCTGCGCCCTGAGCGGCGCTCCTTGCCCTGCGCGCCCTTCCGGCGTTCCGTGGAGAAGTCGAAGTCCTCGCAGAACTGCGTGCCGTAGCCGAGCGCCGCCAGCGCGCGGCCGAGCGACTTCGTCTCGGCCTTCTCGATGTAGTCCTCGAAGTCGTCCGCGGTCTCGCTGCCCCAGCCTGTCGCGACGCCGCCGCCCGGCAAGGCGACCCGCGCCCGGAACAGGGCGAGGCCGGCCTCGTGCTTGATGAGCTCGGTCTCGATGACGGCGTCCGGGTGGAGCGTGCGCAGCCAGAGGAGTCGCCACTTCACCTCCAGGTACTCCTTGCCCCCGAGGTCTGTGAGGTACTTGCTTGCGTCGAACGGTGCGTCGGCCATCGCCCACCCCCCAATTTGTTGAGATCGGGCATAGAATACATGTTCTATGCATTCTTGTCAAGACCCCGGGCGAGGAGGACCTGGCCCGGCCCATAGTGCCGCGGCTACGGGCGCTGCGGGGCCGAGGCTGGAAAGCCTCGGCTACGGGAACCGGACTGTGTACTCGCAGGCCGAGCACTGACAGCTGATACCTGAGAACTGAGAACTCGTTATTCTTCCAGCCAGGCGTTGAACTTCGGGGGGCGCTTGTCGCGGAAGGCGGCGATGCCCTCGCGAGAGTCCGGGTGGTGGTCGGAGATGGCGGTCTTGGTCGCGATGTCGTCGAAGGCCTCCAGCATGTTCTGCTCCGCGGCGTTGTAGATCGAGCGCTTGAGCAGGCGCATGGCCACCTGCGGCCCGTTCGCGAACTCGGTCGCGAGTTCGATCGTGCGGTCCATGAGCTTCTCCGGCTCGACGGCCTCGTGCACGAGCCCCAGCTCCAGCGCCTCTTCGCCCGAGACGACGCGCTTGCGCAGCAGGAACTCGAGCGTCTTCGGCAGCCCGATGAGCTGTACGAGCAGGTACTGGCCGCCCTCGTCCGGCTGGAGCGCGAAGCGCAACGTCGCGCTGCTCATCCGCGCGTTCGTCGCGGCGACGCGGAAGTCGCACGAGAGGGCGAGCGAGAGGCCGGTCTGCACCGTGATGCCGTTGATCGCCGCGAGCGAGATCTTGTCGAGCGCGCGGATGGCGAGGTTCACGGACTGTGACAGCGCGCGCAAGGCGTCGTACGTGCCGATGGGCGAGATACGCTTGCCGTCCTTCGCGCGCCAGGGGTCGTTGATCGGCGGCGCGAGCGACGTTCGCTCCTTACGCGGGGCATCGCCCTGCGGGCCACCGCCGCCGAGATACGGCCCGCCGTCGCCGCTGCAGAACGCGCGTCCCTCGCCCGTGAACACCACGACGCGCACGCGATCGTCGAGCTGGGCCTGCGTCATCGCCTCGACGATGTCGCGCTTCATCCCAACGGTCATCGGATTCAAGTGCTCCGGCTCGTTGAACGTGAGCAGCGCGATGCCAGGACCGTGGATCTCAACCTTGAAGCCGCGGAAGTTGCCTTCGTCCATATTGGGCCTCCTAGCGTCCCTTGAACTGGGGCGCCCGCTTTTCGGCGAAGGCGCGCGGGCCTTCGCGCGAGTCCTCGGTGGTGCGGACGATGGCCATGGCCTGGTTCGCGGCCTCGAGCGCCTCCTCGACGCTGCTCTCGTAGCTGCGATAGACGAGGCGTTTCGCGAGCTGGATCGCGACGGCCGGGCCCTGCGCGACGCGCGTCGCCAGGTCACGGGCGGCCGGCAGCAGCTCGTGCGCCGGAACGGCCTTCGTCGCGTAGCCGATGCGCACGGCCTCCTCCGCGTCGACGAAGTCGCCGGTCCAGATCAACTCCAGCGCCTTGGCCAGGCCGACGATGCGCGGCAGGTAATAGCAGCCGCCGTCGCCGGGCACGAGGCCGACCTTCACGTACGACATCGCGACGCGCGCGTCGTTCGAGAAGATGCGCAGGTCGGCCATGCTGGCCATGTCCATACCGGCGCCGACGGCCGCGCCGTTCACGGCCGCGATGTAGGGCTTGTCGAGCAGCGCGACGGCGCGCGGGACGTAGTGGACGCTGTCGCGGAGCCAGTTCCGGAAGTCGGCGGCGGTGCTCGGGCGCTCGCCGTCCTGCGACG
>JBBDNH010000189.1:0-3734 GCA_040877745.1 Dehalococcoidia bacterium | reverse complement strand
ACGTTCGTCGAAGTCGAAGGCCTGACCGATGTGCTGGAGGGCGCGCACCGGCCGGGCCACTTTCGCGGCGTGACCACGGTCGTCACGAAACTGCTCCACGTCGTCGAGCCGGCGCGGGCGTACTTCGGACGCAAGGACGCGCAGCAGCTGGCCGTGATCCGCCGGCTCGCGCGCGACCTGCGCATGCCTGTCGACATCGTCGCAATGCCCACCGTGCGCGAGCCCGACGGCCTGGCGATGAGCAGCCGGAACGCGCGGCTCTCGCCGGACGAGCGCGCGGCCGCGCGCGTGCTGTCGAAGGCGCTGCGAACGGCCGAGGAGCTGTTCGCGGACGGCGAGCGCGACGGCGAGCGGCTGCGCGCGACGATGCTCGACGCGCTTGGCCGGGAGCCGCTGGCGCGTGTAGACTACGTGAGCGTGGCAGACACCGAGACCCTGCAGGAGTTGGATAGCGTTGAGAACGAGGCCCTCGCATCGCTCGCTGTGCGCATCGGCGAGGTACGGCTGATCGACAACGTCACGCTGGAGCGCGCATGAGCGACGAACGGCACATCCTGGTCACAAACGACGACGGCATCGAGTCGCCCGGCCTCTGGAAGCTGGCCGAGGTGATGTCGCAGATCGGGCGCGTGATGGTCGTCGCGCCCGCCGCCGAAGCCTCGGGCTCCGGCACGATGGTCACCTACCGCCGCGACATCCACGTGCAGGAGGTGCCGGAGCGCTTGCCGGGCGTGAAGGCGTACATGGTGGATGGCACGCCGGCCGATTGCGTGCTGCTGGGCCTGCGACGGCTGAAGGAAGGCTGGATCAGCGTGCTGGCGGCGGGCATCAACCCGGGCGCGAACCTGGGCGTCGACTTCTTCCTGTCGGGCACGTGCGGCGCGGCGCTGATGGGCGCGTTTCGGAACGTCACGTCGATCGCCATCTCGCAGGACCTGGTACCGACCGAAGACGGCCGGCTGAACCCGCACTGGGAGACGTCGGAGGCGGTGGCGCGGATGTTGGCGAGCGGCATCGAGCGCGGGGCGCTGCCGGAGGGCTCGTTCCTGAACGTGAACATCCCGGCGCGCCGCCCCGATGAGCTGGAGGGGGTCGCGATCACGCGCGTGGCGCCCGGCGGCTACGTCCATCTATCGGAGCAGGGGGACGGCGTGCACGAACGGCTGGAGCGGCAGCTCGTCGCGGACACGCGCCACGCGCATCCCGGCACGGACATCCGCGCGGTGATCGACGGCTACGTGTCGATCAGCCCGCTGGACACCGGCCTCACGAACGAAGAACACCTGGCGGAGCTGCAGGCCAACGCCGAGGCGCTGTCGATAGAGCTAACGCGGCCGGCGTAACGCTACGCGGCCCTAGTTGCAGTTGTGCCCGAACTGAAGGATCACGCCCAGAACATCGTCCTGCTGCGTGATGACGTTGTCCGGGCCGGGGCGGTTCCAGTTGTTCGGGCCGAAGGTCATTCCGCGGTCGTAGATCGGATCGTAGTACAAGCCGGTCGTCGGATTCGGATTAACTTGCGGTGTTTGGAACCTGCCGATCACGGGTATGATATCGCCCTGCAGCGTCACGATCTCATCGCCATCCACATCGTAGAAGTCCCAGCGATTGGCCGGATCGCGGCCATCGCCCTGCTTGCCCGGCCCGTCGGGACCCTCGGGAGGGCCCGTGCCGACCGGCTGTATTTCGTCGGCGTCCGCGCAGCCATCGCCGTCGGTGTCCGCGGGGCCGCCCACGGTGGGGACGTAGCCCCAGCGTACGGTGTTGCTGTCGCCGGTGTGCGTCGTTGCGCACTGCGTCTCGGTGTCGACGGCGTGGCCCCGCGCGGCCAGCTTCCCAGACGAAGGTGCCGGCAGCGGCCCGACGTACCGTAGCTGGCTGCCCACGCTCAACGGAATGCAGGCGCTGTCTGCGATGGGAGGGCTGCCTGGGTTCTGTCCGTTCAAGAGATGTAGCTGCAGGGCCTTGGAGCCCGGGTTGAAGTTGAGGAAGCCAAAGATGATGCTGTTCGAGGAGCGGTAGAAGGTGTAGACGTACTCCCACGCTCCCGCGTCGAAGCGGTCGCTGAAGGCGTACGTGCTCAAGGGGCCACACAGGCCCGCCGCGTCGCAGGCCATGACCCGGTAGTAGATCGGCCGGTATGCCAGGACCGGCAGGACGTGGTCGTACTGCGTCCCTTCAATCTGGTCGATGCACCCCGGAAACGCCACGCCAATATGGACGATATCCGCCCGTATTTTGTAGTGGTGTGCAACGCCTATGCTCGACCAGGCTAGACGGTTGATCGACGCGGACGGAAAGGTGGACGCAATGCCGGCAGGGGCATTTAGGCCATCAGCTTGGAACACGTTCACGAGCGCGTTCACGGGATCGCCCACCGGGTGGTCCGGATCCGCGTTCGTCAGCGGCATGATCTGGAACTCCTGTAGGCCACCCTGAAGGCCGCCGATTGGTATGCTGCCTTCGTTCTTGCCCACGGCAGTCAGGGGCTGCCACTGACCGGTGCAGTTGTTCCGCCAATTGATGAGGAAAGCCCGCTCGTTGTGAAGGTTAGGCGCGTTCCAGTTGAAGATCACCTCATGATCGCCTGTACCGCTTCCCCCGAACGAGGCGACCGGGTCAACGTGATAGCCCTTGTGGTAGTTGTCTTTGTCCAACTGTGTTAGCGCTGCTAACGGCTCGTCGCACCCGGGGTCGTTCATGATGGACGCCGCGCAGTTCGACTCGTACGTGTGACTGAATCCTAGATTGTGAGCGGCTTCATGTGCGATGACGAAAGGAAACCAGATATCGTTGCTATAGGCCGATTCATTTGGTAGGTACGAGGTAACCTTCATCTCGAGAAGCTGGGGTGAGTCGGCACTCGGGTAAACTGCGCAAGCACCGACAGGTATTTTGTTCGCAGGCGGATCCCGGTAGCCGCATGCTCCGTTCGGTACATCTATCAATTCGACGCCGAACTCTGTGCAACTGGCGACCAAGAGAGACCAACCGAGCCCACTATTCCAGTACTCCAAGCCATCGCTGAATTGGCTAGCTGTAATTAGCGAGCTATTGTCGCAGACACCTACCTCCCCTCCTTCGACAAGCCAGTAGTTCACGTGGCTTCCCATGTTGCCGTCACCATGATTGGCTTGGACTTTGGATGTGCGAACATCGCGGGCCAGCAGGGTGACAACCAGAAGGAGAACCATGCACCCTGTCGCAACAAAGAGCCGCCCCGAATTATGCATCACTCCTGAACGAAAAAGACTTCCCCTGTGTCAGGCCTGAAGTCGAAGAAGAACCCCGCAGGGCAGTCAGCGTACAGCGAGACTACAAGCCCCACTGTGGCAGACTCTCGTCTGAAGCCCTCCACCCATGTGCATCCATCCCCGCGGTCGGCGATGAAGTACTTTCCGTCCTTGCCTAGCTGGATCTCGGCAGCGGAGGGCAAGTCCTGGATTGCAACCCGAGTGTCCTCTGTAGGCTGCGGTTCTGTCGCCGGCGGCTGCGTCGGCGCGGGCTGGGTGGTGGTGGCCATCGCTGCTGTGCCCGTCAGGCCCGGCGTGGGCGGGCCGGAGGTCGTGGAGGGAGCGAGCGTCGGCGGCGTTCCGGTGAGCTGGCCGGCGACCTGAGCATCGTCACCGCCGCTGGTGCGCACGGCGAGCACGACGCCCGCGCCGAGCGTGCCCGCGACGACAACGCCAAGCACGATCCTGATGGGCCAGTCGAGTGCTGTGAGGAAGGCCATG
>JBBDNH010000188.1:2053-20613 GCA_040877745.1 Dehalococcoidia bacterium | reverse complement strand
GCTCCCTCTTGTCGAATTCGCTGATCTCCTCACTGCATTGTGGTCGTTCATATGGCCGAAACAGGGGAAAGAAGTGCTTGCCCTCAATGTACATCTGATAAGCCTTGGAAATGCTCCAGACCTGCAACCAATTCTTCAGGTCGGGCTCGTACCTACAGAGGCTACGCAGACGAGCTATGGACTCTGGTTTCGAGACAACAATTATCTTCCTAGCCCCAAATCGCTTGGCGTGCACAAGCCTGTCCTTGGCCTCCGTCTCGTTTCCGCCCACCTGAACCTCTATCGCAACGTCGAGGATGTCATTGCGGAGCCACACCACGTCAATCTCATACGGTGAGTCCTCCGGCTCCTTGAAGGACTTCCGTGGCACATAGCCCGTCCACTGCCCAATCTGAGCAAGCATGTCGATCACGCGCTCATGAAGAGTCGCTCCGTCAAGGTCGGGGTGCGACATTATGAGGCCAGCAGCGTCGTCTGTGGGAGCACGATCCTTCGGTTCTCCTGTCCGCTGTCTCAACATGCGCACAGGAATTGATTTGGAAACATAGTCGAATCTGTTGATGTAGTCGGTTACGTCATAGTCTGGCCGCGAGCCGGGAAGCTTCAAGATCAGCCTGTCGCGATCGACAGCGATTGTGACCATCAAGTGACCCTTCCGATTCGGCTCGACGTCGGCGTACCAGGCGAGCAATTGCTCATCGGGCAAGAACACCACGGTGTCTTCGTCCCCGCAGATGAAGCAGACCACGAACCTACGGGTGTCCTTCCACTCGTTGACCTTATAGGTGTCGACGTCGAACCAGTACCGACCGTTCTTACCAAGGCTGGAGAAGCGAACATACAGCCAGACTTCATTGAACGTCGTGTACACGCTCGCGAGCTTGGGAACCGGCTCAATCTGCTTGTAGGGCCGGAACTTGTCTATGAACTTCGAGCGAATCGAATTGGCCATGCCGCCAGTAGTCTACTCCACCCGCACCCTCTCGCCGTCCCCGTCCGCCGCTACCACCTCGCCCACGACGAGCGCGGTCGGCAGCGCGGCGCGGACGGCGGCGACGTCCGAGGGGTCGACGGCGAGGATGAGGCCCAGGCCCATGTTGTACGTGCGCCACATCTCCTCGTCCGCGATGTTGCCCGCGCGCTGCAGCAGGCCGAAGATCGGCGGCACCGGCCACGTCGAGCGGTCGAAGCGGGCCCCTACTGTCGAAGGAAGCACCCGGCCGACGTTCTCCTCCAAGCCGCCCTGGGTGATGTGTGCGACGCCTTTCAGCATCGGGAGCGCCGGACGCAGCGCGGGCCAGTACTGGCTGTGCGGCGTGAGCAGCGCCTCGCCGAGCGTCGTGCCGAGCTCCGGCTCGTGGCGATTCAGGCGCGCGCGCTCCGCCGCTTCGTCGCCGCCGATGCCAACCGAGAAGGCGCGCCGCGCGAGTGAGTAGCCGTTCGTGTGCAGGCCGTTCGAGGGCAGCGCGAGCAGCGCGTCGCCGGCGGCGATCGTCGAGCCGTCGATGATATGGTCACGCTCCACGACGCCGACGACGAAGCCCACGAGGTCGAAGTCGCCCGGCGCGTAGACGTCGGGCATGTCGGCGGTCTCGCCGCCGATGAGCGCGCAGCCGGCGTCGCGGCAGGCGCTCGCGACGCCCTCCACCAGCGCGGTCTTGTCGTCAGCGTTCAGCGTGGCGGAGGCGATGTAGTCGAGGAGGAAGAGCGGCTCCGCGCCCGCCGTGATCACATCGTTCACGTTCTGGTGCACGAGATCGACGCCCACCGTGTCGAAGCGGCCGAGCAGGGTCGCGATCTTCACCTTCGTGCCCACGCTGTCCGTGCTGGAGACGAGCACCGGCTCGCGATACGAGCCGAGCTGGAACAGGCCGGCGAACGGCCCGACGCCGGCGAGCACTTCGGGCCGGTGGGTCGACTTCGTGATGTCGCGGATGCGCTCGACGAAGCGCTGCGCCGCGGCAATATCGACGCCGGCGGCGGCGTAGGTGAGGGGGCGTTTCGCAGTCATCGTTCGTGAGACCCCGGGCTGCGGGGCCGCTCGTTCCTCGCTCGTCCTAAGCGGAGTCGAAGGATTCCGGGTTCCTTGCCGCGCCTCACGGGCGAGGCGAGGTGGACGGAACGCTGTCCGTCCATTCCAAGTCGTGCCGGCCTCCGATCACCGGCTCCAGGGCCAGCTTATCCATCTGGAGCGGCACGGGCACCGGATAGTCGCCGGTAAAGCAGGCGAGACAGAACTTGTCACGGGGCAGGCCGATGGCCTCGATCAGGCCGTCGATGCTCAGGTAGCCGAGCGAGTCAGCGCCGATATGCTGCCGGATCTGCTCGACGTCTTTCAGCCGCCCGGCGATCAGCTCCCAGCGCGTCCCAAAGTCGACGCCGAAGAAACATGGCGACACGATCGGCGGGAACGTAATGCGCATGTGCACTTCCTTTGCGCCGACTTTGCGCAGCATCGCGACGACGCGCGGCGTGGTCGTGCCGCGCACGATGCTGTCGTCGACGACGACGATGCGGCGGCCCTCCAGCAGCTCCGGCAAGGGGTTCAGCTTCAGGTGCACGCCGACCTCGCGAATGCGCTGGTCTGGCTGAATGAACGTCCGCCCGACGTAGCGGTTCTTGACGAAGCCGTCCACCAAGGGGATGCCCGACTCGCGCGCATAGCCGGCGGCGCCCACCGTCCCCGAGTCCGGGACGCCGATGACGATGTCGGCGTCGGCGGGGTGCTCGCGGGCGAGCTGCGAGCCGAGCCCCAGGCGCACCGGATAGACCAGCTTGCCGCCGATCACGCTGTCAGGCCGCGCGAAGTAGACGTACTCGAAGATGCAGAAGGCGTCCTTGCGTTCCGCGGCGCGGATGCTCTGGACGCCCTCTTCGGTGATCCTGACCACCTCCCCGGGCTCGATCTCCCGGATGAAGGTGGCCCCCAGATGGTCGAACGCGCACGTCTCCGACGCCACCACCCAGCCGCCGTCCAGCCGGCCCAGGCAGAGCGGCCGGTTGCCCATCGGGTCGCGCGCGGCCATCAGCTCGTTCGGCGTCAGCACGACGAGCGAGTATGCGCCGACGACCTTCCGCATCAGGTACGACCAGCGGTCCTCCCACGACTCGCCGGGGGCGGTCGCCAGCACCTGCGCGATGACTTCGGAGTCGGTACCCGTGGCGAACTCGATGCCCTGCTCTTCGAGGTCGGCGCGCACGACTGCGGCGTTGACGATATTGCCGTTGTGGCCCAGCGCCAGGTCGCCGGTGGGTATGGCGATCTGGCAGGGCTGCGCGTTGCCTGGGTCGCTGGTTCCGGTGGTGGAATAGCGCGTGTGGCCGATCGCCATGTGGCCCGGCAGGTAGCTCAGGTCTTCTTCGTCGAAGACCTGGGAGACCAGCCCCATGCCTGTGCGGAGATAGATGCGCCTGTCGTTGGCTGAAGCGATCCCTGCGCTCTCCTGCCCTCGATGCTGCAGGGCGTAGAGACCGTAGAAGGTGATCCTTGCGACGTCCTCGCCCGGCGCGTACACGCCGAACACGCCACAGGACTCTTTTAGGGTCGGGCTCACACGTACCTCCGGCCCCTAGGGCCCGTGCGGTCCGATGCGCCTGCACCGGCGAAGGGATTCGCCAGCCGCTGGCGCCTCAAGTCTACCAAGCGTCCGGTACTGACGCAAACGTTCTAGGGACAAGGGCGGTCAGGTTGACCCTTCGGCCTCGTGAGCTTGAGTACTGTGCCATTGGCTATGCCCGTCATGCGGCAGGTAGCGCGGACGCTGTTGCCTTCGACCAATGCTGATATAATCTGAGCACGCTTGGCAGGAGAGCCTGTTCGTACTGACCGCTATGCTTGACCAACGCTCATTTGTCAAGGACTTCCCTGAGAAATATAGGAAGATTACTATACCATGAGAGGCTGGATGGTATAAGGAAATTCTGATATCATGGGGTCAGAGTACACGTTCTTCGATTATGCCGTTGATGGCGAGGAGGGCATTGTTCGTGCATGGTTGCGAGACATGCCAGCGATGGTGCGGAAGAAGTTGAACACACAGATTGGCTATCTCGAAGCCACTCCTCATGCTCAATGGAAGCGGCCCTATGTGGCCGCCGTCGGGGACGGCCTGCTAGAAATTCGCGTGGAGGGAAGCGACCGCAAGAACTACCGCATCCTGCTAACACATACCCCAGGCAGAAGGCCGACGTTGCTCCACGGGTTTATCAAGCCCGGTGACCCAATCCCGGCGCAGGACAGGGCGCGAGCTAAGGGCAGGAGGGCTGAGGTACGAGGAACCGATCCCGAGAGTCATCGAGTGGAGTACAGGCATGACTAGGTCCGAACAAATCTGGAAGAGCCTTGAGGACAAGGAGTACCGCGACGCATTCAATGCGGACGTTGACACAGGTCTTGCATTCCAAATCAGAGCACTCCGAGAGAAGAATGGATGGACACAAGCCCAACTGGGTGAGAGGGCGGGAGGGAAGGCCCAAGAGACGATCAGCCAGTGGGAGAATCCCAACTACGGAAGCTACACGCTGAACAGCATCAAAGACCTGGCGGTCGCCTTTGATGTTGGCCTTGCTGTGCGCTTCGTCCCGTTCAGTGATCTCGTTGAATGGAACGCGAACCTCACGCCGGAGCGTATCGCGCCGCCTAGTTTTGATGAGGAGCGGCTTCTGGCAAACCTAGCTTATGCTTCGGTTCCACTCGTGGGTGCTCGGGATTTCACGACCCAAGTCACGCTCAACTACGACGAGGTTCTCGAAGAGTTGCTGACTACTGCGAACAGTAGCGAGGTTGCTGGCTTGCCATCATCGGCTGTGAGAAAGGAGAAGGCCAACTATGCCCAGGCTGCCTAGGCAAGTTCAGAAGCGGCTAGCGAGCGAGTTCAGGTTCGCCGCGTCCAAGATCGCGGAGGCTGGTGATATCGCTGAGAAGATGTACTACTTCAGCGTCTTCTTCGGAGAAGCCGGCCGACAACTCAATGTACACTGGGACACCGATCTTTCGCTCTTGCACGTAGTGGTTCAGGCGGCCTGCAACCAGATCGGGGCTCGCGCTCAGATACCTCAGCGCATGCCAACCGGCGGCTTCCCGGATGGATTCCTGCCAGCGATCGACGACGTGAGCCAGGAGCTAGCAGCAGTCTTTGAAGACAAAGAGCTCGATGCAGCGCGCTTCTACGCGGCGGTTTCGAGGGTCGCAGAACTCATGTACCTAGTCGGCGGTAACGGCATATACCTCCATGAGAAGGGCGCGTTGAGGCTCTAGCGCTCGTTAGCCCACCGCGCTGCAGCCGCCTTCTTAGCGATCTCCCGCCGCCGCGCCGCGCTCGTTCGCGTTCTGATCGGCCTCGGCGTGGTCGCGCTAGCCGTCGTTGGCTTCGGTGGGCTGCGCTGGGCGCGGGCCGGCCGAGGCTATCTCGTGCGCCCGCTTGCGGCCGGCTGCTCTTCCGGCCGGTGCTCGTGCCCGATCACGCTCGTGCAGCGCGGTAGCGAATGCTGCTCGTCGCCCGCGCGGTGCAGCCGCACGATCTCCGGCTGGATCGTCACGTGGTGGATCGCGAAGCGCTCGTGGAGCATGTCGCAGAGGTCCGCCAGCACCTCGTCCGTGTCGCGGTCGCCCGTCAGCTCGCAGTGGCAGCTCAGCGCCACCAGCCCCGAAGTCACGGTCCAGATGTGCAGGTCGTGCAGCCCGGCGACGCCCGCCGTCGACGTCAGCGCGCCTTCGACCTCGCCGACGTCGATGTGCGCCGGCACGGCCTCCAGCAGCACGCCGAGCGCCTCGCGCAGCAGCCGCGCCGCGCCGATGACGATGAGCAGTCCGATCAGCAGTCCGGCGAGCGGGTCGGCGAGGAACCAGCCCGTGGTCAGCATCACCACGCCCGCGACGATCACGCCGGCCGATCCCGCCAGGTCGCCCAGGACGTGGTAGAACGCGCCGCGCACATTCAGGCTGGCGGCCTCTTGCCGTCGCAAAATGAGCGCGCTCGCCGCGTTCGCCGCGAGTCCCAGGACGCCGATGACCAGCATCGGGCCGCTCTCCACGTCCGGCGGGTCGCCCAGTCGCAGCGCCGCCTGCCAGAACACGAAGCCGGCCACGAGGAGCAGCACGCCGCCGTTTGCGGCCGCGGCGAGCACCTCGGCGCGCTGATATCCGAACGTCTGCTGGGCGCTCGCGGGGCGCGTCGCCATCCAGATCGCCGTGAGCGCGAGCGAGACCGCGAGCACGTCGGAGACCATGTGCCCGGCGTCGGCGATGAGGGCGAGGCTGTTCGTGAGGATGCCGCCCGCCACCTCCACGACCACGACGCTCAGCGCGAGCGCCAGCGCGATCATCAGGGCACGCCGGCTGGCGGCGCGATCGGCGGAGAGCTGGTCGGCCATGACCTGCTTCTATGATAGCGCGCTGTTATATCTCACGTGTGCTCGGTGTAGCGCAGGGGTACGGCCGCACCGCCGGCGTGGCCGAGGCGCAGCTCGACTGGCGGGAATGAGAACGTTACTGCGCCGGCCGGACGCCTCTGTGCAGCCAGCGGATGCGCAGGATGTCGAGCACCTCGCGCAGCGCGGAGAGCGGGCCGAGCTTCACCCGCGAGTCACCCACGTGGCGCCACTCCACCGGCGCCTGCGCAATCGACAGCCCCAGCTTGCGGGCGAGGTAGAGCAGCTCGCTGTCGAACGCCCAGCGTTCCAGCTGCTGGCGCGAGAAGATGGCCTGGGCCGCCGGACGCCGGAACGCTTTGAAGCCGCACTGCGTGTCCTGCACGTCGGCGAGCAGCAGGCGTCGCCGCGCCATCGCGAAGTAGCGGCCGGCGACGCGACGCCAGGCGGGCTGCGACGCGCGCATGTCGGCGCCGCCGGGCTGGATGCGGCTGCCGATCGCCACGTCAGCGCCGGCGGCGATCTTGTCCAGCAGCTTCGGCGCCTCCTCGGGCGCCGTCGCCATGTCCGAGTCGAGATAGAGCACCACGTCGCCCTGCGCGGCGAGCGCGCCCGTGCGCACCGAGGCGCCCTTGCCGCGGTTCTGTTCGTGGACGAGCACCCGCAGCGAGACGCCATCGGGCAGGGCGCGCCCGGCCTCGCGCGCCACGTCGCCCGTGCGGTCCGTACTGCCGTCGTCGACGACGAGCATCTCGGATGCGTAAGGCTGCCGTGCGGCGAAGGCGATCAGCCGTTCGAGCGAGGCGCGCAAGTGGCTTCCTTCCGAACGGCTCGCCTCGTTATACGCGGGGACGACGAAGCTGACGGTGCGGATCTCAAGCTCGGGGGGACGGGCCGCCATCTCGTTAGGCGACCGGCGTCGTCTCGCGCCGCCGGCGACGCCCCTTGCGCGGCCGGAGCTCGTCGTCGATCACCTCGAGCGGCCTCTCGACGAGGTTCGCGACGGCTTCGCCGACCTCGATGGCCCGGGCGCGGCCCTCGTCTTCCATGTCGCGCGGCACTGTGAGCTGCCCGAGTGACAGCCGCTTGCCGCTCACCTTCAGCAGCTTGATCTCGAACTGGGCGAAGTCCTGCCGCCCGCCGAACTGCTCCTCGCGACTCACTTCCTCCACCTCCAGCCGGTCGATCTTGGCGAACGGCACCAGCTCCTCGGTTCCAACGCCCATGCCGAACAGGCCCTGCTGCCAGAGCGCGGTCTGCTTCGTTCGGTCGATCACCACGTTCGCGCCGTAGACCGAATACACGAAGCCCATGCCGGCGAACGGCACTAGCACGATCGCGCCGCCCATCAGCAGCAGCACCAGCGCGAAGGGCAGCGTTTCGATCAAGAAGACCACGCTGACGAACGCCGCCACGCCCAGCCCGAAGAAGAACAGCGGCACCACCGCCGCGCTGCGCGCCGGCCGGATATCGATGCTGTCCGGCCTGATCACGCAGACCCGCCGGTGCAGGTCGATCTCTCGTCGCTCTGGTTGCTCGTCCATGCGGCGACTCATTATAGGAAGCCGGGCCGTGTAGCGTCCAAACGCCGCGTTGACGAAGTCGCGTTGGCCCAATACAATGCCTTCGCCGGTTCCGTCCGGCGGGGAGGTGTCATGCGCAAAGACTTGATGGACATCCTAGCCTGCCCCATGTGCAAGGGCGAGCTGCAGCTCACGATCGACGAAGAGGACGGCGACGAGGTGATCCGCGGCGCGCTCCTCTGCGCCAAGTGCGACGAACGCTACCCGATCGACGACGGCATCCCGAACCTGCTGCCGCCGGATCTGCGCAAGGCCGCCGAGGCCCAGACCCACTAAACGGCCATGGAACGTTCTCAGCAGATCGGTACCATGCTCATGGCCCTGGCCGGGCTGCAGGCGTTGATCTTCACGATCGGCGTGCTGCGCAAGAGCTACTTCGCCATCGCGCTGCCCGTCCTCGGCGCGACGATGGCCGCCTCCGGCCTCCTGTTCTGGATCGGCTACACGATGGTCAACATGGAACCGGACCTGACCGAGCTCGACCTGGAAGAGGACGACGCCGGCATGCAGGCGTCCGCCTAGGCCCCCGGCTGCTCCCAGCCACGTCCTGCTCGCACACGCACCCCTGAGCCATCGACGTCGGCCGCCAGCCCGGCGATCGTGCGCCCGAGCGCCGGATGCGCCAGCTCCGGCGCGAGCTCCGCGAGCGGCGCCAGCACAAACGCGCGCTCTTGCAGCTCCGGGTGCGGAACGCGCAGGCCCCCTTCGTCGAGCACAAGATCCCCGTAGAGCAGCAGGTCGATGTCGATCGGGCGAGGGCCCCAGCGTTCGCCGCGCCGCCGGCCAATGTCGCGCTCCACTTCCTCGATGTGGCGTAGCAGGCCGCGCGGCGGCAGGCCGGTGATCGCTCGACAGACGGCGTTCAGGAACGGCGGCTGGTCCTGCGGGCCAACGGGGTCGGTCTCGTACAGGCTCGATACCGCCTCGATGCGCACGAGCGGCTCCAGCCGCCGCAGCGCCATCGCCAGGTTGCGCTGGCGGTCGCCCAGGTTGGCGCCCAGGCCGAGGTAGACGTCGGGCAGCTCGCTCACGGCCGGCCGCGTACTACCGCGTCGGCCACGCGCGCCACGTCGCGCATCGCCGCCACGTCGTGGACGCGCACGATGTCGGCGCCGTTCGCGATCGCCAGCGCGACGGTCGCCGCCGTGCCCAGCAGCCGGTCCTCCGGTGGCGCGCCGCCGAGCAGCGATCCAATCGTGGACTTGCGCGACGTGCCGATGAGCAGCGGCAGGCCGAGATCGCACAGCTCACCCAGGCGGCGCAGCATCTCGACATTCTGCTCGGGCGTCCAGCCGAAGCCGAAGCCGGGGTCGAGCACCAGCCGCTCGCGCGCCAGGCCGGCCGCTTCGGCGACCGCGATGCTCGCCTCCAGTCCGGCGCGGATGTCGCCGATCACGTCGTGGAACGCGCGGCCGCGCTGGTTGTGCATGACGACGGCCGGCACGCCGAACTCGACGCACAGCTCCGCGATCGCGCCGTCGCTGAAGCCCGAGATGTCGTTCACCATGCGGGCGCCCGCCTCCAGAGCGGCTCGCGCCACCAAGGGCTTGTAGGTATCGACGCTCACCGGCGCGCCCAGTTCCGCAACGATGCGCTCGATCACGGGCACGACACGCCCGATCTCCTCCTCAGCATCGAGCTCGTCGAACCCGGCGACGTTCGCCTTGCCCGCCGCGCCCGACGGCCGCGTGGACTGGCCGCCCACGTCCAGGATGTCCGCGCCCTCATCGACGAAGCGCCGCGCCTGGGCGAGCGCAGCGTCTACGCCGGCCACGCCGTCGCCGGCGAACGATTCCGGGGAGACGTTGATGATGCCCATCAGGTACGTCCGCTCGCGCCAGACGAAGGTACGGGAGGCGACGACGAGGGCCTTAGGGCAGAAGTTCATCCATCACTCCCAGGTTCGGGCGGATCTCGTCGCCGTCAACGGAGATAAGCAGGTGCTTGCGCAGGAAGTTGAGGTCTCTACTCAGCGTCTTGGAAGTCACGTTCCGATAGAAGGCCGACAACGAATGGCGACCCCTTCTGAGCGCGCTCACCGATACTTCTCCCTCTCCGGCTAGACCCAGCAAGAAGTGGTACATTCTCTCACCAGCCTTGGTGGCCAGCTTTCCCTCCACCATGAGGCGTTCACGGGCATAGTCGCGGAAGGCAATGATCCTGACTTCATCGAGAACGATCGCGTGGACGCTCGTGAGCTCGTCAACCAGGCCCTGGAGCGCGAAGCGGGCGAACGGCGTCAGGTTGCCGTCCGTTTGAAAGCGCACGGCATCAAGGAGGTCAACGTACTCCGTCCGCCGCTGGTAGTAGAAGTTAGCGAGTGAATAGAACCCTCTGGCGTTGATGCCGCCTTTGTAGAGGAGGAAGGCTTCTACAGCTCGCGCCGTGCGGCCGTTGCCGTCGCCGAATGGATGGATGCTGACGACATAGAAGTGCGCCACGACAGCCTGCACGGCTACTCGCCAGTACTGAGGCGATCCTCCATTGAACCACGCGATGAACTCCGCCATCAGCCTGCGAACTTCCTCCCCAGTCCGCGGCGGCACGTACGTGCCTGCTGTAGTCGAGTGTGTTCGATACGTTCCGGGAACGTTGTGGGGATAGTCGATGCCTTGCGTCGTGAGTTCGTGGATCTTGCAGATGAGCTGTTCCGTCAGAGGCGTACCCGGATCTTCGTGAATCAACTCCGCCACGTACTTCATCACTCTATCGGCGTTGCGAACCTCTTTCTCCTCTCGCGCCCGGGAAGCTGACAGCACCCGCTCTTCAGGGCGAGCCCCAATGATGCGCTCCACCTCTTCTTCAGAGAGATCTGCTCCTTCGATTCCCGTCGTTCCCCGCACTGCCCTCAGGATGTTCAGGGCGTCAATACGAGCCTTCACGAACGGGGGGATCGGTATCTGACGGATGACCGCTGCCAATGCCTCAGCGCGAGCGGCGGCATCCATGACATCCCGAGCCGATTCGTCGACGCGAAGGTCGAAGCGGATGTCCCACGTAGGCAAGGGGCCTGCCCAACATGGAATGGGAGTCTGTCCCAGGGAATGTCCCGAGGAATGTCCCAGTCCGTCACCCCATTTTAGCTATGAATTGGCACAAGCTGCAATGGGGCATGTCCTTAGCAATGTCCCAGAGAATGTCTCCGACGGCTAGCTCCTACCGCTTCCGCCCGCTCGCCACGACGAACTCGCCGGGGACGCGGTAGCCGTCCCCGTTGCGGTAGGGCGCGATCGAGGCGAGGTACTCCTCGTGGGCGCTCTCGCGCGTGGCGTCGTCGAACTTCGAGTACGCCAGCGCGACTGGCCCGCCCATGAACGCCGCGCCCAGCGCCGCTTCGTCGCCGTCGTACTGGAGGACGGTATCGATGCGCTCGAACGCCACGTCGGCGAAGCCGACCTGCTCGTACGTGAGCTTGAGCGATTCCTTGGTGCCGAGCTGGAAGAACATCGGACAGACCTCGGACTGCACGCGGGCGTCGGTGATCGGGAAGATCTCGGCCCAGCCGCAGCGGCTCCGCTCGCCCCAGACCGCGGCCACCGAGCGCCCGCCCGGCTTCAGCAGCCGGAGCTGCTCCCGCAGCGCGACGACCGGGTCCGGCACGTACATCAGCCCGAGCGCGCAGAGCGCGACATCGAAGGTCGCTTCGTCCAGCTTGAGCTCCTCGGCGTCCATGCGCTCGAACGTGACGTTCGCGACGCCGCGCTCGGCTGCGATCGCCGTCGCGGCGTCGACCATGGCTTGCGAGATGTCGGTGCCGGCGACGTGCCCGCCGGGCCCGACGGCCTCGGCGGCGCGAAAGGTGACGAGTCCCGTGCCGCACGCGACATCGAGGACGCGCTCGCCCGGCTGGAGCGCGGCCATCCTCATCAGCAGGTCTTGCGCCGGCCGCAGCTGCTCGCGCCAGGCGCCCTCGTAGTAGGCGGCCGCCTTGTCCCAGCCGTAGCGTTGCACGCGCCGTTGCAGTCTCGGTTCCATCGCTACTGCACCCGCGCCGAGACGTTGATCTCGCGCTCGACCTGGATCGGCTGGCTGAAGTCGTACAGGAGCGGGCTGTGCGCGTCCGCGAACTCGATCGCGCGGCGCACTTCGTCCTCGGGCGCGCTGCTCTCGACGCGCACGATCACGCGCAGGCCGGTCCAGCCCGGCGGCACGCTGTCGTCCACGCCGAACATCCCGCGCGCATCGTAGTCCGCCTCGACATCGACCTCGATCGAGTCGAACGGCACGCCGAGCTTGGCCGACCACATCGCATAGCCAATCGCCATGCAGCTCCCGAGCGCGGCGCGGCCGTAGACGCCGGAGTCCGGCCCCTCGCCGTTGCCGCCGTCCTTCACGCTTTCGTCGGCGATCAGCTTCCAGCCGCCGTCCTCGATCTCGGCCGTGCAGGCGTCGCGGACGCGGACCTTCGTGACCGCCGTGCCCTGCCCGATCGATGGCCGCAGCCCGATCGCCTTCACATTGCGCTCGACGGCGGTCTTCAGCTTCTCAACCTTGGCTGGATCGCGCATGGCGTCCTCCTTACTCCACTTCGACCGGCTCTTCGGACACCTCGCCGTCGGTGATACGAAACGCGCGCACTACGGGGTTCGCGTCGTCCTCGAGCGAAACGATGACGTAATACGCCTCCGGCCATGCCGCGAGCCGGATGTCTGTCTGCGATGGATACGCTTCCGTGTGCGTATGCGAGTGGTAGATCACGAGCACGTCCCAGCCGTGGTCGTCCAGGTCGCGGTAGATGCGCAGCAGGTCCTTCGGCTCGACGTTGTAGCGGTAGGGGCTCGCCTCGGCGTTCAGCGCGCGGTAGAGCTTCGTCGCGCGGCCGCCCTCGCCGGCGACGATCCCGCAGCACTCGTTGGGCGCGTCTTCGCGGGCGTGGGCGATCATGTCATCGACCAGCGCGCGCTCCAGCTTCAGCACGTCGCTACTCCCACTCCCGCACCTCCCCGTCATCGATGCACGCCCCGGCGACCATGCGCATCTGCAGGAAGCGCTCGCTCATCGGCAGCGCGATGGCGTGCTGCGCCCAGTGGTCGCGCTCTTCGTCCGGCAGCGCGTCGAGCAGGTCGCGCAGGCTGGCGTGGACCGTGCGGCCCTCGTCGCCGATGCCGACATCGATCGTCCAGCCGCCCTCGCGCGTCACGCGGCCGACGGTGTCGGTGCGGATCAGCGAGTAGCCGTTCGCGCCTCGGTAGCGGTCGAGCACACGGGCGTCGAAGCTGAGCTGTACTAGACCCGGGTCGCGCGACGAGAAGACGCGCCGGTAGAGGAGCATCAGATACGGCTGATCTGTCGTCACGAGCTTCAGCAGGCCGGACAGACCAGAAGGTCCGTCGCTACAACGTCTGTCCCTACCGCTCGATCGGCATGTCGACCATGCTGCCCCACTCCGTCCAGGAGCCATCGTAGTTCTTGACGTTGGAGTAGCCCAGCAGGTACTTCAGCGCGAACCAGGTGTGCGACGAACGCTCGCCGATGCGGCAGTAGGCGATCACGTCCTTGTCCGAGCCCGTGCCCTTGCCTTCGTAGAGCGCCTTCAGGTCGGCGTCCGACTTGAAGGTACCGTCCTCGTTCACGGCCTGCGCCCAGGGCACGTTCTGCGCGCCGGGGATGTGGCCCATGCGCTGCGCCGTCTCAACGAGGCCGGGCGGCGCCATGATCTTGCCGTTGTACTCGTCCGGCGAGCGCACATCGATAAGCGCGCTCTTCTGGTTGGAGAGCGCCGACAGTACGTCGCTGTGCCTGGCGCGCAGGCTCAGGTCGGGGCCGCTCGCCTTGTAGCTCGTCTTCGCGAGTGACGCCGCGTCCGTCGTCGTCGGCTTGCCTTCGTCCAGCCACTTCTTGCGGCCGCCGTCCATCAGCTTCAAGCTCTGGTGGCCGTACATGCGCAGGAGCCAGAACGCGTAGGCGGCGAACCAGTTGTTGTTGTCGCCGTAGAGCACCACCGTATCGTCGTTGTTCACGCCGGCCGCGCTCAGCAGCTCCTCGATCTGCTCCTTGGTCGCGATGTCGCGACGCACCTGGTCCTGGAGCTGGCTCGTCCAGTTGAAGCCCACCGCGCCCTCAACGTGGCCCTCGTCGTAGGCCGTCGTGTCCACGTCGACCTCGATCAGCTTCACGTTCGGGTCCTTGCCGTGCTCGGCAACCCAGTCCGTGGTGACCAACACATCGTCCCTGGCCATAGGTATACCTCCTTGCTGGTTGGTGTCTTGTGCTGTGCGTTGAACCGCGCCGTGCGGCGCGGCAACACCCCGCATGGACATGCTAGAGCAAACAATCGAGAACGTCCACCTTGGCGGTGCCGGACGCGCCCCTTCCTTCCGATACTCCTCTAGCGAGCGGTATGGACTGACATGAAGCGCAATCGATACCTCTGGGCCATCGGTGGCGGGACGCTGGGCGTCCTCGCCGGGATCGCCATCGCGGTGGTCGTTGTGCGCTCGGCGGACGCACCGGCCGAGCCGCCGGCGTCGCTCGCCGAGACGCCGGCCGCGACCCAGGGCTTGCAGGTCGAGGCGGTACCGACGCTGGAGCCGGTCGCGCCGCCAGCGATCGTCGAGGAGACGGCGCGGCTGGCCGGGGACGTGAGCGCGCTCAACCTCTCGCAGCGAGCGCTGACCGAGCTGCTGAACCAGGAGGCTCCGCTGGCGCACGTTGAGGAGGCGCAGCGCGACGTCGTGGCGCGCGGCCTGGCGGTGGGCGTGAGCGCCGACTTGCTCTCCGACGCCGTGGCCCGCCAGGGCGGCGCGGATGCTTCCGAGATGTTCGCCGGCATCGCGAAGAGCGCCTACGTCGGCGCATACGCTGTCGCGCTGACGCCCACGGATAACCTGACGGCGAGCGGCATCGACAAGATCAGCCTCTTCCTGAGCGCCGCCGGCCTAGGGCACGCGAACGGCCACGCGGTGACCGTTGCAGCCGCCGAAGGGGCCTTGCCGGAAGCCGTCGTGTCGGTGGCGACGAAACGACGAACGCTGCGGCTCGAGCCGCTGGAGGACGACTTCGCCGCGGAAGCCGGGCGCGCCGACCAGCTCCTCGCGGCATCGGACCCGTTGGGCAACGCCTCGCTCGATGAGATGAAGTCGGCGGTGGCGGCGCGCCTGGCGCTTCACGCCGAGCTGGACGGCAACACGTACGAAGTGGCCTTCCCGACGCAGATCCTCCTTTCGCTCGCCGAACAGGCGCCTGAGGCGGGCCGCATGGTGTACGAGACGCTGGCCAGCTCCGAGTTCGGCACGCAACTCTACACGTTCGTCCAGCAGGAGACCCAACGCCAGGTGGAGCAGCGGATCACAGAGACGCTGATCGACGCGCTGTTCAGCCCCGACGAAGCGCCGGACCAGGACGCGCTCGCGGACGCCATCGTGGGCGCGCCGTCCGCGGCGCCGCCCTTCGAGGAGACCTTCGTTGAGGAGATCCTGCCTCTCGTGCCCCTGTTCGAGGTCGAATCCATCGAACTGACCGGCGGTGACGTCCCCGCCGCCCGCATCACGATCGCCTATGAGGACGTAGTGAAGCCGACGCGCGTCTGGTGCGCGACGCGCGACTTGGGCGGTGCGAACGCCGAACCCGGCGCGGGTAGTGTGCTGGTGGTGATCGACGACGCGTTTGACATGGGGCGCTGGGAGCACCTGCCGTCGTTCATCGACCCGGTCACGTTCCGCTGCGGCTCCACCTTCGGCGTGTTCGCCGAGGGGACGCTGCACCCCGACGAGACCGGCACGCCGGTTGCACCAACGGAGGACCGCGGTATCGATACGCCCCCGGGCGCGACGATCGGCGACCCGGCCGGCGCGATCGAGGGAAGCTCGCGGCTCGTGGTCCGCGTCGACTGGGAGAACCCGTCCGACACGGAGCTCACCCTGACCTGTCACTTCAACGGACCAGCGTTCACGGGCCAGGGTGGCTACAACCGCGAGACGCAGACGGTCGGAAGCGGCAGCGGCACGGCGACGTTTGTCTTCGACCTGGGCGGCGCGGCGGAGCCCGGCGACTACGACTTCACCTGCGTGCTGAACGACGACGTCTCGCGCTCGGGCCGGACGTCCGTCGCCGCAGAGCCTGCCGAGGCCTGGGGCGTCTACGACCTGGTGCGCATCGAGGAGCAGCGCAGCAGCGCGCTTGGGCTCATCGTGGCGGAGGCGAGCGCGGTGAACGAGATCACACTCTGCTCGCTGGATGGCGGCGGGCTGGACTGCTCGATCACAATCGGCGACATGGGCGGCGCCGACCTCGTGCTGGGCCCCTTCGCAACGCGCGAGGAGGCAGTCGCTGCCTACTGCGCGAGCCTGGACCCAGAGAGCGTCCACGGCTACTGGTACCCCATCGCGACCTTCTCGTTCGACGGCCAGAAGCACCCGATCCCGAACGGACCGGGCTGCTAACCGCCCAGACCTGCGACCTCGGCGAGGCCAGATCTTGACATCCTCCTCGTTACCGAGTATTATCATTGTTACCGAGTCTCCGCTCGGTTGGTGAGCATCCGTTCTAGCGAGGAGTAACGCCATGCTCCGTAACGAAACCGCCCCCATCTCCGCACCCAGCCGCGATGTCCCCGGCCCAAGCAGCTACTGGCCCCTGGGCCAGCTCGCGGAGCTCCAGCGCGACTCAACAGGCATGCTGGAGCGCCTCGTGCGTACGTACGGCGACATCGTTCGCTTCCGCATCTTCATCTGGCAGAACTACCTCATCGCCCACCCGGACCACATCAAGCACGTCCTGCAGGAGAACCCCCAGAACTACCACAAGGGCTTCCTCTACGAGTTCCTGAAGCCCGTCGTGGGCGAGGGCCTGCTGACGAGCGAGGACGAGTTCTGGAAGCGCCAGCGACGCATCGCGCAGCCGGCGTTCCATCGCAAAGTGCTCGCTTCGCTCGCCTCAGCCATGACCGACGAGACAGCGGATATGGTGGAGCGCTGGCGGGAGCCGGCGGCGGCGGGCAAGCCCATCGACGTGCTGGCGGAGCTGATGGCGCTCACGCTCGAGATCGTCTCGCGCACCATGCTTAGCACCGACGTCGCCGAGGAGACGGACGCCGTCCGCGACTCGGTCGTCGTCCTGCGCGAGCACGTCGCCTACCGCGCCTTCCACGTCTTCACGCTGCCGGAGCGTGTCCCCACGGCCCGCAACCGCCGCTTCCACCGCGCGCTTAGCACCGTCGACGGCATCGTCTATCGCATGATCGACGAGCGCCGCCGCGACGCGAGCGAAGCGAACGACCTGCTCTCGACGCTGCTCGCCGCGCGCGACGAGGAGACCGGCGAGGGCATGACCGACAAGCAGCTCCGCGACGAGGTGATCACGGTCTTCCTGGCCGGCCACGAGACGACGGCGAACGCGCTCTCGTGGGCGCTCTACCTGCTTTCGCAGCACCCGGACGTCGAGGAGAGGCTCGCGGGGGAGGTCGATGCCGCGCTCGCCGGCCGCGTGCCAACGCTCGAGGACCTGCACAGCCTGCCCTACACGCGGATGGTGATCGAGGAGGCACTCCGGCTCTACCCGCCGGCCTACGCCTTCGCCCGGCGTGCCATGGGCGACGACGAGATCGGCGGCTACCGGATCCCGAAGGACGCCACGGTCCTGCTCAGCCCGTGGGTGACGCACCGCCACCCCGAGTTCTGGGACCAGCCTGAACGCTTCGACCCGGAGCGCTTCACGCCGGAGCGCTCCGCCCAGCGGCCACGCTACGCCTACTTCCCGTTCGGCGGCGGGCCGCGCCAGTGCATCGGCAACGAGTTCGCCCTGATGGAAGCGCAGCTCGTGCTGGCGATGGTCGCGCAGGCGTTCCGAGTCCGGCTCCTGCCCGGCCACGCCGTGATCCCGGAGCCAGCGATCACGCTCCGCCCGCTCGGTTCGCTGCCGATGACGCTGACCGCGCGCAACAAGTAAGGAGGCGCTTCGACCAAGATGGGACGGCTCACCTTACCCAAGCAGCGCGCGCAGGAGACCCGCGAGCGCATCATCCACGCCGCGGAGCTGGTCTTCGCGCGCCACGGCTACGGCGAATCGACCGTCCAGGACATCGCGGATGAGGCCGCGATCTCCATGGGCGCGCTCTACCATCACTTCGCGAGCAAGGAAGAGCTCTTCCGCGCGATCCTGGAGGAGCACGTCCGGCGCGACGTGATGGAATACGAACCTCGGCCCGCATCGTCCAGCCGCGAAGCGATCGAATACTTCGTCGCCTATCAGATCGACCACCTGCGCCAGCACCCGGAGCTGCGCGGCCTGCAGATGGAGCTCTGGGCGCAGGCCATGCGCGAGGACTGGGCGCGCGAGGCCTGCGCGAACTCCTTCCGCACGTTCCGAGAGCTCATCAGCAGCCTGATCGGCATCGCGCAGGAAGCCAGCGTCGCGCGCCGCGACCTCGACATCGAGGCGTCCGCTACGCTGATCGAGGCGATCTTCCTCGGCATGGCCATCCAGTGGGCAGTCGCGCCGGACGAGGGAGACCTCGAAAGCATCGCCCGCACGTGGTCGGACATGCTGGAGCGCTTCATCCAGACCGACGACCGAGGCGATGTTGAGGCGCTGGAGACCGGCGTCACCCAGCTCTTCGAGGAGCTGCGAGAGGGAGACGAATCGTAGGGGCGGGTCTGAGACCCGCCCGAT
>JBBDNH010000188.1:0-2043 GCA_040877745.1 Dehalococcoidia bacterium | reverse complement strand
GGGGGTCAACCCCCCCCGATTGGGGTCCGTAGCCCAGCTTACCGGTCGCTGTTCATTGGTCAAGCCAGTAAGCTCTTTGCCTCGCAGATTCCTACGCGTCAGGAAGTGCCCCTTTATCATTTGTCATTGTGGATTCATATTTAGGATGAGGATCGTCGGAGCGACATCATGAAGAAGGCTGCTGTTGTCCTTGGTGCCGGAGCGTCTTTCGACGTCCACAATGACACCGTCCCTGTCCTGAACCCGGACCTCAGGCCCCCAGTCGCTCGCCAGTTGTTCGACGCACGCTTCTGGCACTACAGACGTCCGTATCGGGGAGCAGAAGTCTTGGGGGCTGAACTGGGCCGGTTGGCCCGTGACGATTCCGCCTTCGATTTGGAAGCACGTCTGACTCAATACGCTACGAGCAGCGACGAACGAACACGGCGCCACTTTAAAGACGTTCCCCCGTACTTGCGAGATGTGCTGATGCATGCAAGCAACGAGTACGTACCCTCTCCAACGAACTACATCAACCTCGTCCGACGTCTGCTGCAGGATGGCACTCACGAGATCACTTTCGTCGTGCTCAACTACGACACGCTCCTCGAGCGCGCTCTGTCGCGATACGACCGCAGCCTCACATTCCGAAATTTAGATGAGTACGTCACTCCGGGTCGACAGGCACGTGTAATCAAGATCCATGGGTCCACGAACTGGGCAGTTTCCATTCCTGGAACCGGCCGAGGCGAAAACCAAAACATCGGCTGGGAACGGGCACTGGACCAGTTTGAGCCCTCCAGCGCTCCGAGTGACCAAACATTGGTCGATGAACGTGATGACACCAGCCACGGTTGGCGTCATCCCGACAACGGGAGGTTCCTCTATCCACGCCTTACCGCGCCCTTGCGAGAAAAGACCTTCTCATGCCCAGAGGAACATACGTGGTACCTAGCGGACTTCCTATCGGCATGTCACAAGTTTATGATCATCGGGACCAGCGGCCTGGATGACGACTTGCTAGATGTCATGGAAGAGGCCGTCACCGCGCCGTGCATGGTTCAATACGTCAACTTGGATGAGGGGGTGGTACATGCGAACCAACGCTTTGAGAGCAAGATCCGAGCGTTCCGTGAGCGCGGCCCAACAGCTCCGGAGCCCCAGCAGTTTAGGGGTGGGTTGACAAATTATCTGGACACTGATGCTCTAGAACGGCTGATTAACGCCGACTAGTACCCCAGCCGCCCCTTACCACCAGACCTTGGCTTCGACGTCCTCGCCCAGCTCGTCGTACTCCTTGCTCCAGAGCTGGGTCGAAAGGTACTTCCAGCCGCTGTCGGCGAAGAGCATCACGATGTTGCCGTGGTCCAGCCGCTCCGCCACCTTCTGCGCCGTGCGCAGCACCGCGCCCGACGAGATCCCCACGAAAAGACCCTCCTGCTCGGTGAGGTCCTTCGTCGCCGCGAACGAGTTGCGCGAGTCGACGACGATCTTGCCGTCGAGCACCGATTCGTCCAGCACGGGCGGGATGAAGCCTTCGTCCAGGCTGCGCAGCCCCTGCACCAGGTCGCCCGGGTGTGGCACGCACGCCACGATCTTCACGTCCTTGCGCTGCTCCTTCAGGAAGTGCCCGACGCCCGTGAGCGTGCCGCCGGTGCCCAGCCCCGCGACGAAGACGTCGACGTCGGGCAGGTCGCGCAGGATCTCCGGGCCGGTCGTCTCGTAGTGCGCGCGCGGGTTCGCTTCGTTGCCGTACTGATAGAGCATGACGTAGTCGGGGTCCGCCGCGACCAGCTCCTGGGCCATGGCGATCGAGCCGTTCGTGCCCTTGATGCCCTCCGAGTAGACGACCTCGGCGCCGTACGCGCGCAGGAGCTGCGTGCGCTCCTCGCTCACGCTCTCCGGCATGACGCACTTCAGCTTGTAGCCCTTCAGGCGGCAGATCATCGCCAGCGAGATGCCGGTGTTGCCGCTCGTCGGCTCCAAAATCGTGCGCTCCGGCGACAGCTCGCCCGCCGCCTCGGCCGCCTCGATCATGTACTTGGCGATGCGGTCCTTCACGGA
>JBBDNH010000187.1:0-3769 GCA_040877745.1 Dehalococcoidia bacterium | reverse complement strand
GCGCTCGTCGCCGGTCGGATCGTCCTGCGCGAGGGCGAGGTGGCGCACCAGGGGAGCGCCGGCGCGCCGCCGGGCACGTCGATCACGGTGCAGGGCCTCTTTCAGCGACAGCCCGCGCGGCTCAAGTTCATGCGCCCGCCATCGTCGGAGGCCGGCCAGATCGCGACGGTCGTCACGCAGTACGCGCTCGCCTATCCCGAGGTGCGCTTCGAGCTTCGCGCCGACGGCAAGACGGTGCTCCAGACGCCCGGCAACGGCGACCTGCGCGACGCCGCCGCGGCCGTCTACGGCGTCGATCTTGCGGCCGAGCTGCTGCCGGTCGAGGGGCAGCAGGGCGCAACGACCGTCGCCGGGCTGATCGGCTCGCCCGCGGTGCCCCGCGCGACCCGCAACTACATTTCGCTCTTCGTCAACCGGCGCTGGATCAAACATCGCTCGCTCACCTACGCCGTCGTCGAGGCGTATCAGGGGATGCTGCCGGCCGGGCGCTACCCGGTGGCGATCATCGAAGTGCGGATGCCGCCGGACGAGGTCGACGTGAACGTCCATCCGACGAAGGCAGAGGTGCGCTTCCGCGACGAGCGCGCCGTCTTCGCCGCGGTCCAGCGCGCGGTGCGCACCACGCTGTCGGCGCGCGCGCCTGTACCGGAGTTCGAAGCTGGAAGCTGGCCGCTGGAGGCTGGAGGCCCGACGCTGGAAGGTCGCAGGTCAGCGCAGGCCTCGCTGCTGCCGCCGATGTCGAGCCTCGAACCTCGAACTTCGAGCATCGAGCACGGGGCGCCGGAGCTGCCCGTCACGAACGGTCTGCCGCTGCTGCGACCCGTCGGGCAGGTGGGTGGCACGTACGTGATCGCCGAGGGGCCCGACGGCATGTACCTCGTCGACCAACACGCAGCGCACGAGCGCGTGCTCTACGAACGCTTCCTCGTGCAGCAGCGCGAGCACGTCCGCGAGGCGCAGCCGCTCCTCCAGCCGGCGCCGATCGAGCTCACGGCGAGCCAGCGCGCGCTGCTCGAAGCGTTCGGGCAGGAGCTCGATGCGACGGGCCTGGGCGTGGAGCCGTTCGGCGACGGCGCGGTGCTCGTGCGCGAGGTGCCGCCATCGATGGCCGGCCGCGACGTGTCGCGCTCGGTCGCCGAGCTGCTAGACCTGCTTGCGCGCGAGGACGGCCCGAAGGAGGAGCCGGCGCATCGTGTCGCGGCGTCGCTCGCCTGCCACGCCTCGGTGCGCGCCGGGCAGGCGATGAGCGAAGAGGAGCAGCGCGAGCTGCTCCGGCTGCTGGAGTCGACCGAGCACCCGCGCACGTGCCCGCACGGCCGGCCGACGATGATCCACCTGAGCGCGGACGCGCTGGCGCGCCAGTTCCGCCGGCGCTGAGCGCCAGGTTGGTTCTTCGTGTGGCCGGTCGGCCGGGCTAGGAGCGCGCTGCCTGCCAGTCGAGCATGCGCCGGAGCGCGCGGGCCGCGCGCGGCACCGACGGGAACGTCGCGATGCCGTGCCTGGCGGCTTCCTCCTGGAAGGCGGTCGTCGCCGCGAGCGCGTCGGCGTTCATCGGCGGGTAGATGGGCGTAATCACCGGTTTGCCGAAGCGCGCCATCGCCTCGCCTGTCGACGTGGCGAGCACGCGCGCTTGCTCTGCGAGCGTGTCCGGGTCGCGGCGGCCGGGCCCCCATCCGACCGGCGCCTGGAAGAAGATGACGTCGATGTTCGGCGCCTCCGCGACGAGACGGAGCGTCTCGTCCATCAGGCGAGGCCCGTCCGGCCCGAAGCCGACGTTCGTATCGACCGGGTTGCGGACGCTCGTGCCGGCGACGGGCGTGAACCTGGCGAGCGCGCGCTGCGTGGCTGCGGGCAGCGGCGGCACCTGCATGCCCGCCGCCGCGACGTCGTCCGCGGCGAGGACGCTGTGGCCGCCGCCGACGCCCACGAGCCCGATGCGCGGCCCGGCGAGCTGCTTCACGAACGAGAACGCCGCCGCGCAGTCGACCAGCTCGTCGATGCTGTCGACGCGCAGCGCGCCGGCCTGGCGGCAGACCGCGTCGAAGACGCGGAGCTGGCCGGCCAGGCTGCCCGTGTGCGATATCGTCGCCCGGCTGCCAGCCTCAGTTCGGCCGCCCTTCAGGATGATCACGGGCTTGCGGCTGGCGGCGCGGCGCAGCGCGCTGAGGAAACGTTTGCCGTCGCGCACGCCCTCGATGTACGACAAGATCACCGTCGTGGCGTCGTCCTCGGCCAGGTAGTCGAAGAAGTCGCTCTCGTCCAGGTCGGCGGCGTTGCCGTAGCTGATCACCTTGCTGTAGCGCAGGCCGCGCGCGCCGCCCGTGCGACAGATGTCGCCGGCGTTCGCGCCGCTCTGCGATACGAGGCCGACCGGACCGGGCTCGACCGGCATGCCGGGCATAAAGCCGAGGCCGCTCTCCGGCACGTAGAGGCCCATGCAGTTCGGCCCGAGGACGCGCATGCCGAGCTTCTTGGCGCGCGCGAGCACCTTTTGCTCCTGCTGCGCTCGATGCGCGTCGCCGGTCTCGCTGAAGCCGGCCGTGAAGAAGTGGATCGATCGCACGTTCTTCGCGGCGCACTCCTCCACGAGCTGCGGCACGACGGGCACGGGCACGCACGAGATCACGTGGTCGACATCGCCCGGCACGGCGGAGAGGCTCGGATAGCAACGCAGGCCCTGGATCTCCTCAGCCTTGGGGTTGACCGGGTAGAGGTCGCCCGCGAAGCCCATCTCCTGGATCGCGGTGACGAAGCCGCCGCCCGGCCCCTGCGTGGTACTGGCGCCGACGACGGCGACGCTGCGCGGATGGAAGAGGATGTCGAGCGGATGGGCGCGCTTGGGCATGGCCCAAACAGCCTAGCGCACGTACGCCGCTAGTACACGATCTGCATGCGCAGGCCGCGACGGTCTGTGGGCGGGTCAGGCGGCAGCGTGCCGTGCTCGCCACGGGCGTATCGGGCGGCCGTCCAGGCGGCAGCACAGGCGTCGAGCAGGTCGTCCCGCGCGGCGCCGGATGGAGGGATGTCGCTGGCGATGTCTCCGGCGTACACCGCGCTGAGGAGCGCCAGCCGCTCCCCCTCACCGGCGGGCGAACGCTTCTTGGTCATCACGGTAGACTCACCGTTCATTGCCCAGAAGCAGACCTCAGGATGTACCTCGACGATGCGCTGCTGCAACGCAGGCGTCATCAGGAGATCGACTTCGTGGCTGCGAAGCCCGAGCGTGAAGGCCTGGCGCGGTATCCGCTTGCCCCGCGCCGCCTCCGATGCGTCGCAGGCCTGTCGGTAGTCCTGAATGCCGAGCGCCGGACGGATGACCGCGGGGAAGACACAGCTGGCGCGCTTTCCGAGCGCCTTGCGGGCCGCTCCGTCCGCCTCCCGTGATCCGCGTTCCATCAAGCCGATGGGCACATCGATGCCGACCGTCATGCAGTCCTTCGTGCGATCGAGGACATCGCGGAACGTTGGAGCTATCGATGCGCTGAGCAGGCGCAGCTGCCGGTCAGCCTGCGCCCAGACGACGATCCAACCGCCTGGACAGCCATCTACGCCCGCCACCTCCATGACCGCGTAGGCTACTCGATGCCCAGCTCGCGGCGGACTTCGTGGACGGCGTCCATCATGACGCGCAGCTTCGCGGCGCCCTCATCCCAGGTGCGCGTCTTCAGGCCGCAGTCGGGGTCGATGTAGAGCCGCTCGGGGGGCAGGACATCCAGGCCGCGCTTGATCGCGTCGACCACCTGCTCCTTGCTCTCGATGACGTGCGTGT
>JBBDNH010000186.1:0-3772 GCA_040877745.1 Dehalococcoidia bacterium | reverse complement strand
CCTTGATCGCGTCGATCATGCCGCCCATGCGGTTCAGGAACTCATCGAGAGGCTGGAAGGCGTCGATGCGCAGCGCGCCGAACGCGTGCGCGGCGCGCCAGCGTTCCATTTCGGCGCTCGTGACGAAGCCGGAGAGGGCGCCCGTCAGGACGTCGACCATGAGCGCGAGCCCGAAGCCTTTGTAGGAGGAGGTCGCCTCGGAGCCGCCCAGCGGGAGGAGCATGGCATCGACGTTCCGGCGCTTTGGGTCGGTCAGCGGGTTGCCCTGGCCATCGATCGCCCAGCCTTCCGGGATCGGGCGGCCGCGCCGCTCCGCGATCTCCAGCTTGCCCGCCGCCACGACCGTCGTCGCCATGTCGAGCACGTACGGGAAGCCGCGCGGCGTGGGCGCGGAGCAGCTAATCACGTTCGTGCCGATCGTCTTCGCGAGCGCACCCGGCGCGGCCATCAGCCTGCCGCCGGTGGTCATGGAGAGGCCGATCATGTTGTGCTCCAGCGCCAGCATGCCGTAGTACGTGCCCGCGCCGTAGTGCGTGCTGTTCCCCACGGTGACGATACCGACGCCGGTCTCCCGCGCCTTGGTGATCGCGCGCTGCATCGCCTGGTGGCCCGCGACGAAGCCCAGGCCTCCTCCGGCGTCCACCGTCGCCGCCGACGCAGTCTCCCGGACGACCTCGACCTTCGCGCGCGTGTCGATGAGCCCTCCCTGGATCGCGCGCACGTAGAAGTCGACGAGATGCGCGACGCCATGCGACTCGATGCCACGCAGGTCGGCCTCGAGCAGGATCTCGGTGGTGAGGCGAGCGTGCTCAGGCGCAGCGCCGGCTTTGGTGAGGATATCCTCGCCGAAGCGCAGCAGACCGTCCATGCCCACCGCGATGTCGCCGGGCGGCGCGCCGGCGAGCGTGACCGCCGTCTGGCGCCTCGTCATTCCTGGTGTCCCGTGTCCGGTGACATCACGCGCATGCCCGTCTCCGTCGCCCAGCGGATGGCGCTGATGAAGCGCTCGTCCGCCTCCTCGACGCTCACGCCGAGCAGTCGCGCCATCTCGTTGCGGCTAAACGGCCACGCCGTCTGCGCGAGTAGAAAAATTACGAACGCCATTTCGGGGTCGGCTTCTTCGTCGACAGCGCTGGCCCGCTTGAAGTCGCTCAGCGCCTGGATCGTTCGCTGGATACGCTCGCCTATGCGCAGCAACGGCCGGTTGTTCAGCAAGAGCTGGAAGAACACGCGGGCGATCTCAGGATGCCGGATGTGGAGTCGCACGTTCGCCTCCACTGCGTCACCCGCGCCCAGTTCGCCCTGGGCGTCCTCGCTCTGCTGGATGATGCGGTCGAGCGCGTTGACGACGAGGTTGTCGCGGTCCTTGAAGTAGTGATAGATCAGCGCGCGATTGACCTTGCCACGGAGCGCGACCTCGCTGATCGTGAAGGCGTCGACGCCGCGCTCGGCGATGAGGCTGCTGGTGGCGTCCAGGATGGCGGCGCGCGTCTGTTCTCCCTTGCGCGCTTGCCGCGACGGCGATCTACCCACGGAATCCCTCCCTCAACGGGTGTGTCAACGCACATGTTGACAGGGGGGCCCGCTACTGTCAAACGGTGGCTATTCGTCCGCGATGGCCCGTAGCGCTTCCGGCCTGAGGATCGTCACGTGCAGACGTTCCAGTTCGACGTAGCCCGCGCTGCGAAACTCGTTCAGGATGCGGGTCACCGTCTCGCGATAGGTGCCCACCATGTCCGCCAGGTCCTGGTGCGAGACGCCGACGACCTTGCCATCCTCGGCCAGTTGCAGGATGAAGGTCGCCAGGCGCGTAGGGACGCTCTTGAACGCCACCGTCTCCATGCGCTCCTCGACGTTCCTCAACCGCGACGCCATCAGCTCCATGAAACGCAGGGCCACGCGCGGTTTGCTCAGCAGCAAGTGCTCGACGTCGGAGCGGCTCATCACGCAGAGCGTGCACTCGTCGGCCGCTTCGGCGAACGTGTCGTGCATGCCCTGTGCGACGAGCGACATCTCGCCGAAGACCGTGCCCGGCCCAATGGTGGCCGTAACCAGCTTCTTCCCTTCCGGGTTGATGCGATACAGGCTGACCCTGCCGCGTTTCAGGATGAACAGCACCTCGCCGGTCTCGCCTGGCGTGTAGAACACCTTCCCTCGACGGCAGGTGCTCATCGCCGTCAGGCGCTCGATCTCCTCCAGCTCCTGCGAGCTCAGGTCACGGAAGATGTCCGTGTCGGACAGGTAGGCGACTTTGCCCGCCAGGTTCGGCCGTGCTTCCGGCGTACCGTCAGACTTGCGAAACAGTCGTGCTCGTAGGCCCATGGCTCAGTCTAGCGGACGCTGCAGGAGCGCCTCGATCTCCTGTCTGAGCGCCCGGAGGGGCGGATTGCCCAGCGACAGAAGCCGGTCGTTCAGCAGGAACGTGGGCGTTGCGAAGACGTCGTCGCGCGTGTGTGGCTGCTGGCTGACATCCACCACTCGCACGTCAAGCTGCGGGTAGGCCTCCTCGACCTCCCGCGCCAAGCCGCGCGCGCGCTCGCATTGGCGGCAGCCGGGCTTGACGAACACACTCAGCCGGGCATCCGAACGGTCGTCCATCAATACCAGTTTGGCAGCATATCCGCCGTTTGTTGGTGATGCAGATCACCCATCGGCAGATTGGCCGCCGTGATACCCTGAAAGCGAGTGATGGACACTCCACCGACGGCCCCGGACGATGCTGCTTTTCCTGAACAACGACGCTGGCCGCGCTGGCTTCGTGTCTCGCCACGCAACGTGGTGGGCGTGCTCGTGCTCGCCGCGATCATCGGCGCCCTGATTGCGATCGACCGTCGTGGCGGCTCCGAGCTCGGACCGCTCGATAGCCGCGCGCCGGAGGTCGGCGAGCTCGCCCCGCAGTTCGCGCTGCGGGACACCGACGGCAACGTGCGCGAGCTGAGCGACTACCGCGGCAAGGTGGTCTGGATCAACTTCTGGGCGACCTGGTGCGGCCCCTGCCGCCGGGAGCTGCCCGACATCCAGCGCATCGCCGATGCCGTGGGCGAGGACGACCTCGTCGTGCTCGCGCTGAATCAGGAGGAGCCGGCGGATGTGGCGCTCGGCTTCTGGCAGGAGCTCGGCCTCGATCTGCCGATCTTGCTCGACTCCGACCACGAGGTGTCGGACCAGTACCGGCTGTTCGGGTTGCCGAACAACTTCTTCATCGACCGCGCAGGCGTGCTCACGGGATTCCGGCTCGGCTTCCTCACCGAAGAGCAGATGCTCGAACAGCTTGCGACGGCCGGTCTCGATAGCGAGCTACTGAGAATCGATCGAGATTAGCTCCACGTCGAACGTCAGCGTCGAGTTCGGCGGGATGCTGCCCCGGTCTTGGTCTCCGTACGCGAGCTCCGGCGGGATGATCAGGCGGCGCGTACCGCCGACCTTCATGCCGGGTATTCCTTCCTGCCAGCCGACGATGACACCGTCCAACGGAAACGTCGCGGGCTGGCCGCGCTCGACCGAGCTGTCGAACACGGTGCCGTCGTCGAGCCAGCCTGTGTAGTGCACCGTGACGGTAGCCGTTGCGCCGACTTCGTCTCCATCGCCGACCTCAACCTCGATAATCTGGAGGCCGCTGTCCGTGGTCACCGGCTCGCCGGAGACCGGCGGCGGTCCTTCTCCGTTACTCACGTCTCCATCTCCGTTTCCGTCTTGGTCTCCATCGCTCAGCCGTATTGGCGTGGCGGTCGTTTCAGCGTCGCTCGACGTGGTGGTCTCCTCGTCGTCGCCG
>JBBDNH010000185.1:0-3804 GCA_040877745.1 Dehalococcoidia bacterium | reverse complement strand
CTTGCCGGCCGCGATGAGATGCTCTGGAGTGAAAGCGTGGCCCGCCAGATCCTGGGATGGCAGAGCGGCAAGCTTGCGCATGCCTTCGCCGAGCTCATACGGGCGTCCATGAATAGCCAGGATACTCAACGCTATCTGTCGGAGACGGTCGCTTACGACGCTACGCCGATGCTCACCCGGCTGACCACCCGTACCCTCGTCGTCAGCTGCCCGTTGACCGACTGGGATAGGCAGCATAGTCGCAAGGTTGCAGCAGCGATCTCCGGCGCGGAGCTGATTGAGATCGAGGACACCGGGCTTCGGGGAGCGTTCATGAATGCCGGCGAGAGCAGTGCAATCAAGGAGTTCCTCGGGCTGGCGGTCGACCCGCGCGGGGCGCTCCCGCTCCAAGCCGCCGTCCATACCATCTTGTTCACCGACCTCACCTCGTCCACCGCGCTCACGCAGCGCCTGGGCGACGCGAAGGCGCAGGAGCTGGTGCGCGCGCACAACGCCATCGTGCGGGAGGCGCTGGCCGCGCAGGGCGGCAGCGAGATCAAGCACACCGGCGACGGCATCATGGCGAGCTTTCCGACGGCCTCCGGCGCGCTCGACTGCGCCGTGGCCATCCAGCGGGGGGTCGAAGGGTCAAGGGTCATGGGTCAAGGGTTAGGGGACCTCGCCGTGCACATCGGGGTGAACGCGGGGGAGCCGGTGGCGGAAGAGCAGGACCTGTTCGGTACCGCGGTCCAGCTGGCGCGGCGCATCTGCGACCACGCGGAGGCCGGGCAGATCCTGGCGTCGGATGTCGTGCGGCAGCTCGCGGCGGGGAAGAACTTCCTGTTCGCCGACATCGGCGAGGTGGTGCCGAAGGGCTTCGAGGACCCCGTGCGCCTGTACGAAGTGCGCTGGCGGGGCGAGGACTGATGGAGCCGCGGACTTCAGTCCGCGGACATGAAAGACGCTACCCCAGTGCCGGCTTCACGAGGATCTTCACGTGGTCGTCCGGGTTCGCGAGCGCCTCGAACGCGCCGGGGACGCCGGCGATGCCGACGCGGTCCGTGATCAGATGCGCGATGTCCAGCGTGCCGTCCGCGATGTAGCCGAGCGTGCGGCTGAACTCGTCCGGCGTGTAGCCGAGCGCGAACTGGATGGTCAGCTCTTTGTTGATGCCCATCAGCGGCCAGATCGTGTCGTCCTCCATGCAGACGCCCACGACGAGGATGCGCGCAGAGCGCGTCGCCGAACGCGGCGCCGCGCGCATCGCCTGATCGAGCATCCCGGGCACGCCGACGGCTTCGAAGATCACGAGCGGCTTCGCGCCGTCGATGCGCTGCCACGCCTCGACCGCAGGCTCGACCTTCGGGTCGACGGCCTGGTGCGCGCCGAGCTTGAGCGCGTGCTCGCGCCGTGCCGGCGAGAAGTCGGCAGCGACGATCGGCTCGATGCCGGCCAGGCGGAGCGCCGCGATCGCGGCGAGCCCGACCGGCCCGCAGCCGAGGACGACCGCCGCTTCGCCGGGCTGGATGGCGGACTTTGCGACCGCGTGCAGCCCGACGGCCATCGGCTCGGTGAGCGCCGCCAGGTCCGGGTCGAGGCCGTCCGGCACCTTGATGCAGATCGGTGCCATGAGCACCATGCGTTCGCCGTAACCGCCGGGGTAGTCGTGCGAGTAACCGACCGTCGTGAAGCCTTCGCCTGAGACGATCGCGGGGATCGAGACCACCACATCGCCGGCTTGCAGGTTCGTGACGCCTGTGCCCAGGCCGACGACCTTCGCGCAGAACTCGTGGCCCATCACCAGGTCGCGCGCCGGGTCGAAGCGCTGTTCGGCCGTCCCCTCGACCGGCATTGCGGCGAGACGCTCGGCGTGCTGGAGGAAGTGCAGGTCGGAGCCGCAGATGCCGCAGGCGAGCGTCTCCACCAGCACCTGGCCCGGGCCCGGCTCCGGCTCCGGCACCTCGTCGACGACGAGGTGATCCTTGCGCATGACGGCGGCGCGCATGGTCAGTCGAGCGAGTTGAGGAACTTGATGAGCGCGGCGTTGGTCTCTGCCGGGCGCTCCTGCTGCACCCAATGGCCGGCGCCGGGGAGCAGCACGCTCTCCTTTAGGTTGGGGACGTGCTCGGTCATCGACTCGATGCGAGCGAAGCTGAGCACCGGATCGCGCTCGCCCGCGATGAAGAGCGCCGGCTGCTCGATCTTGCGGCCGGCCAGCTCCGGCATCTCCTCCCAGTCACGGTCCATGTTGCGGTAGCGGTTCAGGCCGCCGCTCAGGCCGGTACGTTCAAACTCGGAGACGAAGTAGTCGAGGTCGCCCTGTGTCAGCCACGACGGCAGGCCTGGCATGTCCGCCATCCCGTCCAGCAGCTTGGCGCCGGCCTTCTTGGGTGCCAGGCCGTCGGTGTCCTCTGGGCGGTCGCCGGAGGCGCCGTAGATGAACTTGCGCAGGAAGTCGCGCACGTCGGCCTCCAGCTCCGCCTCGGCCACGCCCGGCTCCTGGAAGTACATGATGTAGAAGAAGTTGTCCTGGAAGACCTGCTTGAAGAGCTGGGTCGGCTGCATCGGCATGCGGCCCGAATAAGGCACGCTCATGCCCACGACGGCGCGGAAGCGCTGCGGGTAGAGCAGCGCGCAGTGCCAGGCGATCATCGAGCCCCAGTCGTGCCCGACCACGACGGCCGTCTCCGCGCCGAGCGCGTCGAGCGCGCCGGCCATGTCCGCCGTGATCTCCTTCAGGGTGTACGCCTCGACGGGCTTCGGCGCGTCCGAGCCGCCGTAGCCGCGCACGTCCGGCGCGACGGCGTGGTAGCCCGCTTCGGCGAGCGCGGGCAGCTGGTGTCGCCAGGAGTACCAGAGCTCCGGGAAGCCGTGGACAAGGAGGACCAGCGGCCCTTCGCCCTGCTCCGCGATGTGCATCCGGATGCCGTTCGTTTCGATCGTGCGGTGTGTCAGCTCGGACATCGTTACGCTCCCCCTGCGGGCGGCTGGCCGCCCTGCTCCTGGATCGCCTTCAAGATGGCGTCGCGCGTGCCCGCCATCAGCGACTCTTTGTTCGCGAGCGACCACGCGCTCGAGCGCTTGATCCAGCTCGTGAGGTCCTGGAACTCGGGCATCACGTGGCGCGCCATCAGCTCGTAGCTGCGCAGCGTCTTCTCTCGCGTCGTCCACTCGTGCGCCAGCCCCAGGAACGCGCCGAAGCCGCCGGAGAGCTCCTGCAGCCGCTTGATGTGCGCGATCGCGTCGTCGGGCGTGCCGATGATCGCGCCGCCGTACTCCGTCATCTGCTCCGCCAGCGCGCGACCGGACTCCGCCAGCGTGCGTCCGGGCACGCCGAGCGCGTGGATGAAGTAGTCGTTGTTCCAGCGGAGGATGCCCTCGTCGATGTCCTCGATCGCCTGCTCGCGGCTGTCGGCGAGGTGGAACGGCGTCACGATGCGCCAGGCGTTGCGGTCAGGCGGCGGCTTGCCCGCCCCGGACGCCGCCTTCTCCGCGAAGCCCCACTGCGTGGCTACCGCGTTCAGGCCATCTTCGGAGTAAGACGCCACGGAGAGCACGCCGATGCCGTGCTTGCCCGCGGCCGTCATGCCCGCCGGGCTAATCGTGGAGGCCACGGCGATGGGCATCGTCGGGCGCTGGTAGGGCTTGAGCTGGAGCTGCGCCTCGTTCAGCTCGAACCAATCGCCCTTGTAGGTGACGGGCTCCTCTTCCGTGAGCAGGCGGATGATGATTCCCAGCGCCTCGTCCATCTTCGGGCGCTGCGTCGTCGGCTCGATGCCCAGCAAGCGCGCGTCGCCCCGCCCCCCCCCCGGCCCCCCCCCCACC
>JBBDNH010000184.1:0-3842 GCA_040877745.1 Dehalococcoidia bacterium | reverse complement strand
GGGCGGGTTTCAAGCCCGCCCCTACCGATCCTTCCTCGGTATGTTTCCCCACCCACTCGCTCGCGCTACGATGAATAGACGCAACACCGGAAAGGACTCATCATGCGACGCTTCCTCATCCTCGTTACGCTGATCAGCGCCCTCTCGCTCGCCGCGGCCTGCGGCGGCGATGACAACGGTAACGGCGATCCCGGCGACGAGACGCCCGCGCCAACCCAGTCCACCGGCATCCAGCCGATCCCCGGCAACAGCGAGCTCGTCGTGGGGCCGAACCGCTTCGCCTTCGCCCTGATCGACGAAGAGAACTCGCCGATCCACCAGACGGCGGGCGCCGGGGTGCACCTCCGCTTCTTCTTCGGCGAAGAGCTGCGCCACGAGCAGGACGCCGGCTTTACGTGGGCGATCGAGGACGTGACCGGCTTCTGGACCGCGAACGTCGAATTCGACCTCGCGGGCCAGTGGACGGCGGAAGCCGACGTCGCGCGCGACGGCGCCACGGACACCGTCACCTTCACGTTCCGCGTCCTGGAAGAAGGACTGGCCCCAATGATCGGCGCGCGGCCGCCGGCGTCCGACAATCTGACGCTCGCCTCCGAGCCGAACATCCTTCGCGTCAGCACCGACCCGGAACCGGACGAGGTCTTCTACAAGGAGACGATCGCTGAAGCGCTCGACGCCGGGCGGCCGTTCGTGGTCGCCTTCGCGACGCCGGCCTTCTGCGAGACGCGCTTCTGCGGCCCGGTGCTCGACAACGTGAAGGCCGTCCAACCCGAGTTCGCCGATCAGGTGGGCTTCATCCACATCGAGCCGTTCGAGCTCGACGACGAGGGCCAACTCGTCACCACGCCGCGCGAGGGCGGCGGGGTCGACCGCGTACCGGTCCAGGCCGTGCTCGACTGGAACCTGCAGAGCGAACCGTGGATTTTCGTGGTCGGCGCGGACGGCACGATCGCCGCTCGCTTCGAGGGCGCGGCGAGCGTCGAAGAGCTGCGCGAAGCGATCGGCGCCGCGCTGGGCTAGCCGCCCTCGTGCTCGACGCGGAGTGCCAGCGGCTGGCCGTCGTCCTCGCGATAGAACACCGTCACCTGCTCCGCCGCCAGGGCGTGCGTGCGCAAGTGCGCTGGAAAGAAGCCCTCTTGCGGGTCGTCGCTCGCGTCCGGCGCGATGCCGAAGACGATCACCTCGCCGTCGTTGTCGCGCAGCGTAAAGCTCTCGATCTCCGTGAGCGAGCCGGCCGACACGTCGATGATCACGCCGGTCGCAGACAGCTCGCCGTCGCTGCCGCACGCGACAATCGTCAGCGCAGCGAGCGCGAGGAGCGCAACCAGCACAAAGAGCGAACGTCCGGCGACCCGCGAGTAGTTCGTGACTACCCCACGAACTGGTCGATGCCCATCGCGACGAAGAGCAGGCCCAGATAGGCGAGCGAGTACAGGAAGAGCGCCCTGCTCGTCCGCACACTGAGCGCGCGATAGAGTCGCGCCGCCAGCAGCACGAACACGCCCCCCAGAGCGAGCGCTGAGGCGAGATAGAACATCCCCGTGCCGGCGATGGGTACCAGCGCGAGCGTGAGCGCCACGAGCACAACGCTGTAGAGCAGGATCTGGCGCTTCGTCTCGTCCTCGCCGCGCACCACGGGCAGCATCGGCACCGAGGCGCGCGCGTAGTCGGCGCGGTAGCGCAGCGCCAGGGCCCAGAAGTGGGGCGGCGTCCAGAGGAAGATGATGCCGAAGAGCACCAGCGGCGCATAGTCGAGCGAGCCGGTGACGGCGGCCCAGCCGATCACCGGCGGCATCGCGCCCGCCGCGCCGCCGATGACGATGTTCTGCGTGCTGCTGCGCTTGAGCCAGAGTGTGTAGACGAAGACGTAGAACGCGAGCGCGCCCGTCGCGAGCAGGGCGCTGAGCAGGTTGACGCCCACCGCCAGGACCTGGAAGCCAGCCAGACCGAGCGCAACGCCGAACAGCAGCGCCTGCTCCGGCGCCACGGCGCCCGCGGGCAGCGGACGGTTGCGCGTGCGCTGCATCAGGCCGTCGATGTCGCGGTCGAGGTAGCAGTTGATCGCGTTCGCCCCGGCCGCCGAAAGCGTGCCCCCAACGAGCGTCAGCAGCACGAGCCAGACCGACGGCATGCCGCCTTCCGCCATGATCATCGCTGGCACGGTCGTGACCAACAGCAGCGAGATGATGCGCGGCTTCGTGAGCGCAACGTAGTCGCCGAGCACGGCGAGCACACTGCGCTCCAGCAACGCGGGCTTCGCGATCTCCACGACCTGCGACGGCGCTACGTCCTGTCTGAGCACATCGCCTCCTACGAAGGTCCTCGCGCGGGTACCGCGCCGGACGGCTTCATTGCTGGCGTATCGGGTCGCGACGCAACGGCGCGCGCGCGCTCCGGCGCGGGCTGCGCCGCATGGTGGGCGAACAGCGCGACGAGCACCAGGACCGCCCAGATCGCCGCCGCCAGCGCCAGGTGCGCGGCGCCCGCCGCCGGCTGGAGCAGGGTCCAGATGTTCGCCGCGCCGACGAACGCCTGGGCCACGTAGAGCACCAGTGCGAACGTCGCGCCGTGGACGATGCCCGGTTCGTCACGATGCGAGCGCCAGGCGCGGACCACGACGTAGACCAGCAGCACTCCGACCGCCAGCGCGACGAATCGGTGCGTGGCGTGGATCATCGCCAGACGGCCGCCCTCGGGCATCAGCCGGCCGTCCATCAGCGGCCAGTCTCGGAACGCCAGGCCGGCGCCGCTGCCGCTCGCGTACGAGCCGCTCAGCATGAGGCCAAACACGGCCAGCGCCGCGACGAACGCCAGGTTGCGGAACGAGGCGGCGTCCGGCCGCGCGCGCTCCGGCGCCCTGAGCTCGAACGACGCGAAGGCGATCACGGCGAGCGCGGCGAGCAGGAACGTGGCGAGCGCCAGGTGCGCGGTCACCAGGCTCGAGGGCAGCTCGTTCAGCACGGTCATGCCGCCGAGCACGATCTGCCCCGCAACCAGGCCGACGGCCGCAAGCGAGCCCCAGAAGACCACAGGCCTGTGTCGCTGGGTGCGCCAGGCGGCGATCGCGACGGCGAGGATCAGGAAGCCGACGAGCGATGCCAGCAGCCGGTGCGAGAACTCGATCAGCACCGCCGGCTCAAGCGGCGGGATCAGCTCGCCGTGGCAGCGGGGCCAGTCCGGGCAGGCGTCGCCGGACTCGGTCGTTCGCACCACACCACCGAGGATGATCAGCGCGTACGTGCTCAGCGCCGTCCCGAGGACGAGCCAGCGAAATCCGGGCCAGGACCGGGCTTCGTCCTGGTCCGGCGGTCGTTCGCGGTGCGGAGCGAGCGTCAAGCTGTACGCCTTTCGATTGTGACGGAGGGTACAATGAGATGATAGCAGGTATCGCGATAACGGCAAGCCCGGTCTGACAAGGCTCATGCCGCCCCGTTTACGGGGCGGTCGCGTGACACCCACCCCAACACCGAGCTCGTTTCGCGCACCCGGCTCTCTTGACCGTATTGGCTGTTTGTGATACCAGGAACAAGGATATGGCAGACGGCAACGACGCCTCCAGCGAACGAGACGACGAGGCCCGTAAGGTCCACGAGCGGCTGGCCATCCCTCTGTTGGTGCCAACGCTCGTCTTCCTGTTTGCCGTCCTCACGATTTACGGCCTCTCCCGCATCTACCTCGACCTGAACCAGTACAACGTCGGCGACGTCACCATGGCGACGCCGCTCGCGATCGGCGTGTCCCTTATCATCCTGCTCAGCGCGATGTATCTCGCCAGCCGGCCCAGGCCGCTCTGGCAGCTCGGCATGATGGGCGCCCTCGCCATCGTGCTGCTCACCGGCGGC